>JAJSZO010000153.1 GCA_030262795.1 Deltaproteobacteria bacterium
ATACCTTATTAAAAACTGTTTTCAGTTCTCTATAATTTCACTGCATTTTCCGCAGATACGAGTTTTATTGCCATCCTCAAGGATCTGTATTTTGATTCGCACGGGCGACATACACTTGTTACACATCAACATAACATTCGATGAGCAGATAGACGTTTCCTTTGCAATAATTCCACCCTGCCTGTTTTTGGCATTAGGCTTAACATGATGTTTTACCATATTAATATTTTCCACAAGTACCCTGTTATTATTTTTCTTTCGGATTACTTTAAGAACATTGCTTATCTTACCTTTGTCTTTACCGGCAATAATTTTGACTTTGTCATTTTTCCTTATAAGACATTTATCTGTTATCATAAGCCACTTCTCCCCAGGCAATATTAATCCTATAAAACTTCAGGTGCTAACGAAATGATTTTCATAAACCTTTTGGATCGAAGCTCCCTTGCCACAGGACCGAATATACGAGTGCCTATGGGTTCTTTATTTGCATTAATTAAAACAGCTGAATTATCATCAAATCTTATATATGATCCATCAGGCCTTCTGATTTCTTTTTTTGTACGAACCACAACAGCCTTCAAGACTTCTCCTTTTTTAACCTTGGCATTAGGTATAGCTTCCTTGACAGATACAACAATGATGTCACCAATACTTGCATATCTTCTCCTGGATCCTCCAAGAACTTTTATACAGTACAATACTTTAGCGCCCGAGTTATCTGCCACCGTCAATCTCGTTTCTGCCTGAATCATCGCCTTTAATTTCCTTATATCATCAAATAGCTTTTTGAACTATCTTGCTTACGCGCCATTTTTTCAACTTGCTGATAGGTCGGGATTCGGTTATTAACACCTTATCTCCTATCTGGCATGCATTATTTTCGTCGTGAGATGAAAACGTAGAACGTCTTCTAACATACTTATGATAAAAATTATGTTTAACCGTTCTTTCAACCATGACTACCACAGTTTTATCCATCTTGTTACTAACTACCGTTCCCAGCAGTTGCTTTCTCATCCCTTGCTTTTTCATAGCAGTATCTATTTTTCTTTATCTGTTTTGTTTATTATATCGTAACTACTCAGGTGTTTAAACTGAAGGCTATAGGCTGAAAGAAACAGATAATTCCTGAGTGTTATTCTCTACGTTTAGGACAAAATTTCCGGCCGCTTTAAGAAAATATTGGCTTCTGGGAGTCTTTTCCCTAAAAGTCTTCAGCCTTCAGCCTAACCAACCTAAATAGTTACATATTTTCTCTTATAATAGTCTTTATTCTTGCTATATCACGCCTGATCTGCTTCATCTTTTGTGGATTTTCGAGCTGACCGGTTTCATGCTGAAAATTCAAATTAAACAGCTCCTCTTTACGATCATCCAACATTCTTTGCTTTTCTTCCAGGCTAAATTCTCGAATCTCACTTACTTTCATTATACATTGCCCCTCTCAATAAATCTCGTTCTAACCGAAAGCTTGTGAGAAGCAAGACGGAGTGCCTCCATTGCTAATTCCTTGTCAACACCCTCCATTTCATAAAGAATTCTTCCCGGTCTAATAATTACACACCATCCTTCCGGTGCACCTTTTCCTTTTCCCATTCTAACCTCAGCGGGTTTCTTTGTAAAAGGCTTGTCAGGAAATATCCTTATCCACAGCTTACCACCTCTTTTCACATGCCGTGTCATGGCTATACGGGCTGCCTCAATTTGTTTAGATGTTATTGTACCACATTCCGTTGCCTGCAATCCAAATTCACCGAAATTCAAGTTACATCCTCGGCTGGACAGACCCTTCATTCTACCTCTTTGCTGCTTTCTGAATTTTACCTTTTTGGGACTCAGCATGTCCTTATTTCTCCTTAGACAGTTATAGCATTTTTATCTAAAATCTCGCCTTTAAAAATAAATACTTTTACACCAACAATCCCATATGTAGTATTTGCCTCAATAAATCCATAATCTATATCTGCCCTTAAAGTATGCAATGGAACCCTGCCTTCTTTATACCATTCCGTCCGGGCCATTTCAGCTCCACCTAACCGTCCCGAACATATAATTTTTACGCCTTTTGCACCAAACCTCATAGCCGATGAAACACCGCGTTTCATAGCACGCCTGAATGCAACTCTTCTTACAATCTGAAGAGCAATATTTTCAGCAACAAGCTGTGCATCAATCTCGGGTTTTCTTACCTCCTGAATATCTATCAGGACTTCATGAGGAACAATCTTCTCTAAATCTTTCTTAAGATGAGATATCTCAGCTCCTTTTTTTCCAATAACGATACCCGGCCTGGATGTAAAAATTCGGAGCCTGACGCGCTTGGACGATCTTTCAATTTCAATCCTGGATATGCCTGCATGGTATAATTTCTTTTTTATAAATTTTCTTATATTATAATCTTCCAGAATATAATCGGAATAATTTTTTCCGGCATACCATTTCGATTCCCATGTTTTAACAATTCCCAATCTCAATCCTATAGGATTTACTTTCTGGCCCAAGCCATTACCTCCTTTTTAAAACGATTCTTCAGCCAAAACGACCGTGATGTGTGAAGACCTTTTTAATATCCTTGTACCTCTACCGCGTGCTCTTGCTTTGAAACGCTTCAGTGTAGGGCCCTGATCTGCAATTACATTACGAATAATTAGTGAATCTATATCTATGTCAGAATTCTGATCCGCATTTGCCACAGCACTACGAACAATTTTCTCCACAATTCCTGCTGCTTTATGGGGCATAAATTTCAGTGTATCAAGACCAACTTCAACTGGCTTGCCTTTGACAGCACCTATAATTTTACGAACTTTCTGAGAAGAAATGCGTACATATCTTGCTACAGCTTTGATCTCCATTGTTAAATATTTCCTTAATCTTATAACTTTACTTTTATTTCTTTAGTTTTGTTTTTTTGTCCCCGGCATGTCCATAAAAAGTCCGTGTTGGAGAAAATTCACCCAGCTTGTGGCCTACCATGTTTTCTGATACAAAAACCGGGATAAATTTTCTTCCATTGTGTACTGCCAGCGTAATACCAACCATTTCAGGAATAATTGTCGAACGTCTTGACCATGTTTTAATAACCCTGCTACTACGCATCTCCTGAGCATTTAAGACTTTCTTTAATAGTTTTGAATCAATATATGGACCTTTTTTTAACGACCGTGGCATAACTTCTCCTGTAATTATTACAGTTCACAGTTCACGGTTTACAGTTCACCGTTAAAATGCTTCAGTCGTTGCATAGTTCAGTAAAAAAACTGTAAACCGTGAACCGTAAACCTTTATTTTTTTGTACGCTTTTTAACTATATAACGATCACTTTTTCCCTTTTTGCGAGTTTTATAGCCCTTCGCAAGCATACCCCATGGTGAACAAGGATGCCGTCCTCCTGAAGATCTCCCTTCACCACCGCCCATTGGATGGTCAACCGGATTCATCACTACACCACGCACACTTGGCCTTCTGCCAAGCCAACGCTTCCGACCGGCTTTTCCCAGGGATATATTCTCATGGCTGATATTGCCAAGCCTTCCTATGGTTGCCTTGCAATTAATAAGTGTCATGCGAACTTCGCCGGATGGAAGTTTTATCAGAGCATACTTAGCTTCTTTTGCCATTAACTGTGCGAATGTGCCGGCACTTCTGACAATTTGACCGCCTTTTCCCAGCCGCAACTCTATATTGTGAATATGTGTCCCAAGCGGTATATTTTTTAAAGGAAGTGTATTCCCGGGCTTTATATCCGCCTCAGGCCCTGAAACTACAACATCACCAACTGCAAGATCAACAGGCGCCAATATATATCTCTTTTCGCCATCTCTATAGTGCAGAAGAGCTATTCTGGCACTACGATTAGGGTCATACTCAATTGATGCCACCTTGGCGGGAACCGCTATTTTATCCCTCTTGAAGTCAACAATCCTGTATTTCCGTTTATGTCCACCGCCGCGGTGTCGGCACGTAATACGTCCGTTTACATTACGTCCGCCTGTTTTTTTAATTATTTTCAGTAAGTTCTTCTCAGGTTTTGTGCTTGTAACTTCATCAAACGTTGAATATATTTGAGCACGCCTTCCTGGAGATGTAGGTTTTACTTTCTTTACCGCCATTTAAAGCCTCGCTTGTTCTATACACCCTCAAAAAAGTCAATACGTTCACCCTGCATTAACGTCACAATTGCTTTTTTCCAGTCTTTGCGCTTTCCAATAATGCGACCCCTTTGCTTGGTCTTACCCTTCACCTGCATTGTACGCACACCAGCCACCTTAACATTGAATATATTCTCTACAGCGCTTTTGACTTCAACCCTGTTAGCCTTGCGAGAGATCTTGAATGAAACCTGATTGGAAGCTTCTTTTTGAATAGTTGTTTTCTCGGTAATCAGAGGACTCTTTATAATATCGTAATCAATCATCTCAGCAGTCTCCCTTCAATGGCCGTTAGTGCTGACTCAAGAATGACCAGATTTTCATATTTGAGAATGTCATATACATTCAATCCCTCACTTCTTAAAATTTTTACGTCAGGTATGTTTCTGGATGAAAGTTCCAGATTTTCATTTTTTTTATCAGTTACTATCAATACCTTTTTTATGCTTAATGTATCTAATACTTTCAAAAATTCCTTTGTCTTAATCCGCTCAAGCTCAATTCTGTCAATAACAAATAGACAATTCCCCTGAAACTTACTGCTCAATGCCATTTTAAGCGCCAGGCTTCTTACCTTTTTGGGTACTTTGTAAGAATAAGATCTTGGATCAGGACCGAAAATAACCCCACCCCCTCTGAGCAAAGGCGCTTTTATATCGCCGCGACGTGCACGACCGGTTCCTTTTTGACGAAACAGTTTCCTTCCACTACCCTTTACATCGCTACGATGCTTGACAGATGCGGTCCCTGAACGCCGGCAGGCTAACTGCATTTTTGCAACTTCATGCAAAACAACCGATTTTACCTGCACATTGAATATATTGTCAGATAGATCAATCTGTGTAACTTTCTTTCCATTAATATTTTGAACATCTACAACAGCCATAATCTCCTCATTCAGAATACAAACACATAAAATTTTCGGCATCTTTCATTACAGACAAAAAGTAGTTTACACTTTTCATTGTCATTTCGAGGAGTGAAACGACGAGAAATCTTATAAGCCAAACGATTAAAGATTTCTCGCTTTGCTCGAAATGACAAAAAAGTGTAAACTGATAAATGAAGAATGCCAAAATTTCGAATATATTTTCCTAAAGAGTTACCTTTTTTCTGATTTCAATTAGTCCTGATTTAGAACCAGGTACAGCGCCTTTTATCAATATCAGATTTTCCTCAGACCTTATGTCTACTATTTCCAGATTTTTAACGGTATTTCTTTCATTACCATAATGACCGGGCATTTTCTTCCCTTTAATAACTTTAGCCGGCCATGCGCTGCAGCCTATAGAACCCGGAACCCTATGGCTATGACTACCATGCGTCTTTGCTCCGCCATGGAATCCATGCCTTTTAATAACCCCGGCAAAACCACGCCCCTTACTTGTACCGGCAACATCAACAAGTTCACCGATTTTAAATAAATCAAGGGCTACTGTATGCCCAAGAGTGTATTTACCCGGATCATCTACAGAGAATTCCCGCAAAACTTCAAAACAATCTTCCCCACTTTTCTTTAAATGCCCCTGCACAGGCTTGTTAATTCGAGATTCTTTTTTTTCACCAAAACCCAGTTGAAGTGCATTATATCCTTCAATAACAACGGTTTTTATTTGGGTTATGACACATGGACCGATCTTTATTACTGTAACCGGTATATGTTTTCCATCAGGCGAAAAAATGCCTGCCATTCCCAATTTTTTACCAAGCAATCCTTTACACATGCTTTTTACTTATTCCTTTTATTAGGTAGCCGTTTACGGTTATAGTTTGATTTCTACGTCAACTCCGGGAGAAATATCCAGTTTCATCAAAGCATCAACGGTCTGCTGAGTTGGCTCCAAAATATCTAAAAGCCGTTTATGTGTTCTAATTTCAAACTGTTCTCTCGATTTCTTATCTATATGGGGAGATCGTAAAACACAATATTTATTGATCCTTGTCGGAAGGGGTATCGGGCCAACCACCTTTGCACCTGTTTTATTGGCCGTATCAAGAATATCAAGTGCTGACTGATCAAGAAGCTTATGATCATATGCTTTAAGCCTGATCCTTATTTGAGTATTTTTAATCATTATTTCTATCTTTCTGAGTTTGAAATCGGCTCTTTTAATTTATTCAATTATTTCGCTTACCACTCCAGCGCCAACAGTACGACCACCTTCCCTTATTGCAAACCTGAGCTCCTTCTCCATTGCTATCGGAGTTATCAGCTCAGCCGAAATCGTTACA
>JAJSZO010000154.1 GCA_030262795.1 Deltaproteobacteria bacterium
TGGGTGCTAAAAAAGGCAGCATAATCGGTATCCTTGCAATGGACCAAAGGTATAAAACCAAGATCGGCAAATTCTTTTTCACGCCTGTCTGTAATAGCTATTTCCGTGGGGCACTTTAACGCTACGTCTCCTTCATCTGTCTTGAATGTGTGGACAGGCAGACCTTCCACAAGACCACCGCCTTCCACCCCCCTGATAGCCGCACACCAGTGGTACTTGGCAAATGCATCCGTCAAACGTGTTCCAAGGGCAAATGCCGCATTACCCCAAAGATACTTGCTGTGGCTTGTACCATCCACATCCTCTTCGTAGCCGAAAGATTCGACAGGAACATTCGCCTGACCGTAAGGAAGACGCATAAGCACATGAGGAAGAGCAAGCGCCACATACCTGGAATCTTCCGAGTCACGGAACGACTTCCATTTGGTATATTCCACACTCTGGAAAACCTTTGCCATGTCACGAGGACCGCCAAGCTCAGTAAATCTATCCCAGTTAAATAGTTGAGGAGCTGCAGCAGAAATAAACGGAGCGTGGGCCGCTGCAGCCACCTGGGAAATTTTTTCGAGAAGGGACATATCCTGAGGATGGTTGCTGAACTCATAATCACCCAGTAAAGCTCCATAGGATGCGCCGCCGAACATGCCAAACTCTTCTTCATATACTTTTTTGAAAAATGACGACTGGTCAAATTCGCTGGCCTTTTCCATGTCCTTGAGAAGATCTTTCTTGGAGACATTCATCACCCTGATTTTCAATCTCTCCCCTGTTTCACTTTGATGCACAAGATAATGCAATCCCCTCCAGGAGGCTTCAAGTTTTTGAAACTCAGGAGCGTGCATGACTTCATTGAGCTGCATGGAAATCAGTTTGTCAATTTGACTGATCCTGGTATTGATCATGGCCTCTGTGTTTTTTGAGACGACCATGGTCCCTTCCATGATCTGACTGACAAACTCACCAATGATATCTCTGGCCCATTCTTTTTGACTTTCATCACGGGCAAGCCTGCCTTCTTCTAATATCTGATCCAGGACGCTTTTTTCTTCTTGAACTTCTTCGGCCTGAGCAGACTCTGTTTGGACTTGTTTTTCATTTTCAGCCATAGGACTTCTCCTGATATTATTTATCTTTTTCTTCTAATTTTTTTATCCCGGCCTCATCTCCGATCTTCTGCAAGGAATCAGTGCTTGTAATAACATCTTGAAGCAATTCATCCAGCCTGTCATTTCCATCTAATTTATTGAGCAAACCAGACAGTTTTTGTCTTGCCTCCACAAGTTTCCGCACAGGCGTTATTTGATCCGCAACACGTTCCGGATGAAAATCGTCAATCGACTTGAAACGGAGTTCAACCGCCATTTTTGTATCTTCTTCCGTCAGCTTGTTATCTACCCTGAAGGCCAGCCTCGGTTTCATTCCCGCAAGCACATTGTTGAAATTATCCCGATCAATTTCAACAAATTTTCTGTCTTTGAGCTTTGGAAGCGGTTCATCCGGCTTGCCGGATAAATCGCTCAACACCCCAATAACAAACGGAATCTCCTTCATCTCAATAGCATCGCCTATTTCCACATCATAGGTTATTTGTACTCTAGGCGATCTAACTCTGTCAAGTGTGTGTTGTAAACTCTCTTTGGCCACGGTTTATCCTCCTTTCCTAATTTCTATAACTTATCGCTTTTGTGACATCTGTGGTGCACAGTTTTTGCAGCAGTGTCTTTGCCCTGCTTATATCATCCTTAGAAGGTTCTCCGGATGTCAGGCATTGATACAGGGTATCAAGCAGCTCCGCAATCCATATAGGGGATTCCCAACGTTCTAATTTCAACTCTTCGATCAATGCATACAATTTCTCAACAATCGGCCTGGCCAGGTCAGGTCTCTCGGCTTTCAGGCATAACTTGGCCATCAGGAGTCTGTATTGATTTTTTTCTCTCACAGAGGGCGCGCTGCAAGAAGCTCCAAAGAGCTGCTCCAGAGCTTTTTTCATGCCGGCGGTCTTCAATGTCGCAAGTGCATTTTCCCACATAGCCTTTTCCGAAAAGTTCGAATCCGGCAATCCGCTTGCCGGAAATGGCACAGCAGCAATTAGCGCTTCTTTCTCGGATAATGGCAATGATTGAGATTCTCCTTCCTCAGTTTTGTTTTCCTTCTGAGGTGGGACTACGACATCTTCTGCTTGCGGCTCAGGTTCCGAATCCGAATCCGAATCCGGTTCACTCTCTTTTTTATCCTTGACTATCTTTTTGATGACTCTTTCACAATCATCAAGTGTCTCTCTAATTTCAGCCAGCCTGGGGGCCTCCAAGCCGAATTTTTCATCCACTATCTTATCAAGTTTTTTAAACTCTTCCTGGCACATAATCAGGCTTTCAGCAAGGGATTCGTAAAAGGCTTTTGACGAAAGAGCAACAGATGAATCAAACTCTTCGGCTGTCAACTTTCCTTCGGCTATCAATTCATTACGAGCCTTCTTTTTATTCTCATCCACATCTCCGTATCGGTTACGAATATCGGCTTCAAAGCCCACCTGCCGCGACTCCTGCCATTTCAACCAGGAATATCCGGGTGTTGCGCTACTATCTGTAATTGCAATTTGTTTTATGCATGGCCAAAGTTTATCATTCACAAATTCGATTGGAGCAATTCTGAAATCAATGTCTTTGTCTTCAATTTCCGGATAAAGATGCTCCCAATATTTTTTTAAGAGACCGCCAAGTATTTTGAGACCTGTAGCAAGTCCGTCGAAACCTTCGATCTTGATTAATGCTTCTGTAAGCCATGCGGCTATCTGCAAGTCTTTGGTCTTATTGATAAGCGCGTCAACAGCAACGGTGATTACCGTATCCCAGTCCGAAGTTTTGACTTCATACTGCCAATCCCCACGGTCAAGAAGATCATCAGCTCTCCGCGCTTCCTTAAGCTGATCATAGACAGGGCTGTAGCGAAGATCCTCACCCGCAGGGTTATCGCCAGGAATCGGGGCCAATATGGCTTCTATGTTAATCTCTCGTTTCATTAAATAAAGCCTCCCGGATTTCCAGAATGCTTATATCCTCTTCACCGGCCTGAAAGATATGTTGACCCATGCCTTTTGTAAACTGCCCTCCAAGAGAGATCCAGGCAGTCATTCTGCCAAGCTTTATCCGGTCATCCTCATGAAGAAATGAATTTGGATAAAGCACAGGAAGATAACAGTTCATAGTTAGTCCGTCCCATGTGGTCAACCGGGCTGTAATCCAGAGGAGATCAAAAAGCATCTTGGGAGCTGAAACAGCAAATTCTCTAATTGCCTCAAAAGGTATCCATACATACCGCTCATGGACAATCACTTCGAGAAAAAGGGACAGAAAAGTGTCTGTATCTTTAAAACCTGTAAAACTCTTTCCATTCACTGTCCCGGATATGACAGGGCGTTGAGCCTCTACTTGATCTAAAAGCGCTTTTGCCTCATCTATATTTTGTTCACCTATCTTTGTTTGGGCAGCGTAGTACGTTTCAAGGTAGGATGGAGTTTTTGGCAAAAAGGAAGGGCGACGTTTCAGCTTGCAGACTTCCGTCCGTTCTTTTTCCGCATGGATCAAGTTTTTGTACACCTGGATTGCGACATCGGCAACTACATCCTGGGCACCGATTACGTCAAGATGCTGCTCAGCCTTGTTCCACTCACCGTAAAAAGCAAGAACCTGAAACAAAAGCGTTCGCCTGCGGCTATCATCAGGTTTTGCCTTGACTTCCTCAGCGAGCTGTTTGCGAGCATCCGAAAGCCTGCCTGCTTTGATAAGATCTTTTGAGTTCATGACGTATAAAACCTTCTTTATATTATTATATCATAATCATTTAATGATTGCAATTAAATTAGCGCACTTTGGGCGAGCTGATAAGCTCATCCGAAGGGCACTAACTTGATAGTATAAAGATATTTCATAGACCGCAAGTTCCATGCCGATATCGGGCTTGTCCAACGAATAAGGATAGATTGTGGTTTGCTACGCTCACACAATCTATCCTTATTCGTTAGCCAGAGTTAGTGAGTTGGGTTATACGGAAAAGATGAGTGGTGGACATTGATAAGCAACTTTCTATTCTCGTCTTTGAAATATCCGAAAGTAAACTCAACTTTCGCTTCTTTGCCAGTATTGGAGTCCGTAAAATAGTAGTTTCCCATAGCGATAGCGGAATCATTATCAATAATTATTCCCGAGTTTTCGAATCGGACTTTACTCCAAGGTTGAAGAGCAAACCCATGATCTTCATGGACAATACCTGTGACAAAGTAAGACAGGGCATCTTCTTTTGTTAAACGAAACTGTTTTTTTGAAGCTTTTGTTGGCTTAAATAATACCGTACCCTCATCATAACCGTAAAGCGTATCAAGAGTTTTTGCGGCTAACGCTTTGTAGTCTCCTTTATTCGAGTATGCCTTGCCGATGGAAACAATCGCATCACCCCAAGTTTTTTGAGCATTAATGACTTCTTCCTTGGTAATACGATCATCTGTAGCTACATTTTTCATATTGATTCCTCCTTAGTTTGTGGCGTAAAAATTTGATGAGCCTTTTTTTCTGTTTTATCTGTATACTTCATCCGGCACGTCTTATGTAGAGACCGCTATTATTGCCAGCGTATTCCCACTATCACATCGACACCATGTTTCAAAATTGGACTGTGTCTGATATTTTATCCTCTTTTATGTTTAAGTTATATGTTTTGCAAGTTAGCTGGTGATTTTCTCTTAAGGTTAAGGTCATCTACCAGCCATAAGAGATCTTCCTTGTTATGAATTTTATGGCTTGCAAACCTTACTCAGTGTCATAAAATATGACGTTCTCTCTATTCGGTTTTTTTGTACTACAAGATGGCAGGCAACTATATCCCTGTTGTTTTTACAGCGGTAAAAAATACACCATCATATCTTGTGTCTTTATTACCGATAAAATCATATTTCTCACCATCACTCAAAACAGTATTATTTTGCTCCAGCTTTAACAGTCGTTTTTTTACAGGCAAACCACCACCATAACCAACAAGTTCCCCATTGCTTCCAATTATACGATGGCAAGGAATTATTAAGCCTATAGAGTTCGCTCCATTTGCACTGGCAACTGCCCTAACAGCCTTTTCATTATTTATGTTTTTTGCTAATTGCAAATATGTTGATGTAAATCCATATGGCACTTTCATTAGAGCATTCCAGACACTTTTTTGAAAATCAGTCCCCACCATCAGCACAGGAATGCCAAACTCTTTTCTGTCTCCATCAAGATACTCTTCAAGTTGTCCTCTTGTTCTTTTTAAAACCTCATCATTGGGAGATTTATACAAAACCGGTTCTTTTCAAAGATTACGGGGATGTGGTCTTTTGTGTTGTCAAAGATTTTCAAGGCAACGAATTAGGTATCCTATTCAAATTCCATGGTAATGGACAGTCTGTTGAAATATAACCATGCGTAAATAAAGCCTTTTTATAAATTGAACCGGAATTACGAAGCTCATTTTGAATTTGTATCCGTAATTGTCTGACTCTTTTGATACTGAGTGTTACGTTTTAACCAGCCTGGTTTTGCCGGGTGTAAGTTTTATTTTTTTTCCTGTTATATTTAATAACACCTGATTATTTCCTTTCCCTTCATATGTAACTTTTATTGTTTTTCCTGTGAATTCAAAATGATACCATTTCTTTTTATGGCATATTCTAAAAGCAAGATCGGTCCAGTGCTCAGGCATGTGTGGATTTATTTCAGGAATTTCCCTGCTGAGATCTATTCCCGCAAAATATCTCATAATAACGTCAAGTGTGCCCGCCATTACGCCGCAATGTATTCCTTCGGCCGTAGTGCCTCCCTGTGTATCAAATATGTCACTTTTCAACGCTTCCATAAACCATTCCCATGGTGTGTCTGATGCGTGGGTATAACTTGAAATCACAGCGTGTACTACTTTGCTGAGCGTAGAGCCGTGACTTGTTCTCTTTTCATAGTAATCATAGTTAATTTTTAAAAATTCAACAGCATCATCAACCGTGTATCCCAGTTGTCTGAATATATGGCTGACTTCATCAGGTGAAAGCACATAAAACATCATAAGGGTATCAGCCTGTTTTGACACCTTATAATGGTCTGGCGAATCTCCTTCGGCTCTCAAAATTCGATCCAATCGGTGTATCTCGCCATATTTTTTACGATATTGATTCCAGTCAAATTCTTTCAAGTCCATATAACCATCGAACTGGCTGATTACATTTTTATCTGATAAGACAACGTTCATCTTATTTGTGATCTCTTGCCACTTTTCTATTTCGCTGTATTTAAAACCTGTCTTTTGGGACAGCCTTTCGAGTGTTTTTTGTTCAAACCCTTCTATGAGTTCAA
>JAJSZO010000155.1 GCA_030262795.1 Deltaproteobacteria bacterium
AATTAAAAAAATGGAATTTGAACCCGTAATAGGGCTGGAAGTTCATGCCCAGCTAAAAACAGATACGAAAATTTTCTGCAACTGTTCAACATCATTCGGAGCGCCTCCCAATACTCATACCTGCCCTGTTTGTCTGGGCATGCCCGGAATGCTTCCGGTACTTAATAAAAAGGTTGTTGAATGCACAATTAAAATGGCACTGGCAACAAACTGTAAAATTGAGCATGAAAGCAGATTTGCACGCAAAAACTATTTCTATCCCGACCTCCCAAAGGGCTATCAGATTTCCCAGTATGAACTCCCCATTGCTCAGTTTGGATATATAGATATTGAAATGGGCAACTCTAATAAAAGAGTAGGTATTACACGGATACATATGGAAGAAGATGCCGGCAAATTGAGCCATGATCCCGGCAGACCGATTAGTTTTGTTGATTTTAACAGGACAGGCATACCCCTTATGGAAATCGTAAGTGAGCCGGATATCAGGTCGCCGGAAGAAGCAGGGAATTATCTGAGACAGCTAAGGACGATTGTGCGTTATCTTGGCATATGTGACGGCAACATGGAAGAAGGAAGTTTCAGGTGTGATGCAAATGTATCAATCAGGGCAATCGGTGCTGAACAATTCGGAACCCGTGCAGAGCTTAAGAATTTGAATTCATTTAAGCATGTTGAGAAGGCGCTGCATTATGAAATTAGCAGGCAAAAGGAAATTATCTTTGACGGTGGCAAGGTAGTGCAGGAAACAAGACTATGGGATCCTGTTAAAAGCAGGTCAATATCAATGCGCAGCAAAGAGGAGGCTCATGATTACCGGTATTTCCCTGATCCCGACCTGTTACCTCTAATTATAGATGAAGACTGGATAGATGCTATCAGGGAAACTCTGCCTGAACTTCCGAATGAAAAAAAGAAACGCTTTATAACTGAATATGGTCTTCCTTCATACGACGCAGATGTCCTGACAGCAAGTCTGGCGACAGCAAACTATTTTGAGGATTGTTTAAAAATATTTCCCGAGTCCAAAATCGTCAGCAACTGGATTATGGGATCCCTGATGGGCCTTTTAAATGCTGAAGGAAAGACCATAGAGCAGTCGCCGATATCATCTCAAAATTTGGCGCGGTTGCTTAAACTTATCAAGGAAGGTATTATAAGCGGCAAAATTGCAAAAGTTGTTTTTGAAGACATGGCAAAAACAGGAAAGTCGCCCGATAAGATTGTAAAAGAAAAAGGCCTTGTCCAGGTTACAGATGTTGCTGCAATAGAAGAAATAATATTAAACGTACTTGCAGAGAACGCCAAAAAGGTTGATGATTACAGGAACGGGAAAACCAGGCTTTTGGGTTTTTTTGTTGGGCAGGTAATGAAGGAGACTAAAGGCAAGGCAAATCCAAAGATAGTTAACGAGGTTTTGAGGGAAAAGCTGTAAGGGCAGGGACTAGGGAATAGGGAATAAAAAAATATAGCAGGGGAAAAATGAATATATTTGAAAATAAATATTTAAGAAAAATCAGTATTGTTATTGTTTTAAGTACGCTATTTTTGTTGATAATGAGCTTTAATTCAAATTCAGCATTTGCAAAACAGTATCGCGTTGCAATTATACCGTTTAAGATAAATGCTGAAAAGGATATGACATTTTTAAAAGACGGTGTTTTTGATATGCTTTCTTCCAGGCTTTCCTCTGGAGAGAATGTGGAGGTTATCGGCAGGGAAGAGACCGAGAAGGTTGTGAAAACCGTTGAAGGTATGTTAATAAATGAAGGAAAAGCAAGGGAGATTGGTACCGGACTTGAAGCGGATTTTATTCTTTTTGGTAGCCTGACAATTTTTGGAGAAAGCATTAGCATTGACTCAAAAATGGTAGATGTTGCCGGAAATAGAGAGACCATTGCTTTTTTTAATCAGACAGATGGGATTGGTGAGCTAATATCGAAAATAAATAATTTTGCAGGGGAAATAAATGAAAAGGTATTCAGCAGAGTCATGGTGTCAAAAGAAGCGTCTGCAAAGCAGACTCAGCCGGTGCAGATAGAGAACATATATGCTCATCCGGAGAAGCTTGCAGAGGAATTCGGCGAATTTGAACATGCAGACAAAAAAAGCGATCCGAATCCGTCATTTATTGTGACTCCCCATAAAAAATCCTCAAGGGAATTCTGGAAGAGCAGAAATTTCAGGGAACTTATAAATGGTATTGCACTCGGTGATGTTGACTGCGACGGGAAGATTGAGACAGTAATCATAACTCCTGATTCAGTACATATTTATCGGTTTGAAAATAATCGATTATTAGAAATAATGAAGATAGATGAAAACAAGTATAAAATTTTCATCGGAGTTGATGTCGCAGATATTAATAACAACGGTTATCCTGAAATATTTGTAACAAGCCTGAATCCACAAAGAAATGTTATTAATTCAATTGTCTTTGAATACGATGGTAAAAATTATAATAGAATCGTAGATAGCTGCGCCTGGTATTACAGGGTGCTTGAACTTCCGGGCCGTGGAAGTACCCTGTTTGGTCAGAAGCAAAAAACCGGCGGGCCTGATACTTTTTCAAGTGAAATATTTGAAATGGTCTGGAGTAATAACGAATATGTTTCGAAGAGAAAAGTCCTGTCGGCAAACTGTGCAAATTTAATGGGTTTTGCTCTTGGTGATGCTATGAACACCGGAGGAGAAACAGTTATTGCTTATGACAAATCCGATCATATAAGAATTGTCAACCACTCGGGCAGGGTTTTATGGAAAGGAAATGATCATCACGGAGGCAGTACGCATTATTTTAAAATGCCCTCATTTGAGCCGGGTTCCGACAATCGCCAATATTATCCAATGAGGTTAAGTATAACCGACATTGACCTGGACGGAAAATACGAAGTTATTGGAGTCAAAAACCATGAATTAACAGGAAGGCTGTTGAAACGGTTAAGGAAATTCAAAGAAGCTCAAATAGAGTCGCTTTCATGGAACGGCCTGGGTTTTGCAGTTAACTGGAAAACAGCAAAGATTTCCGGCTATATACGTGACTTTGCTATTGGTGATTTTGACAATGACGGGAAAAATGAAATAATAGCAGCAGTGATAAGTAAAAGTGGTTCTATTATCGGAACACGTCCCAAAAGTTCAATTATTTCTTATGACTTGATGTCAAGGAATATGGACAATAAAACTGACCTGAAAAAAAAGTGAGAAATTAAAAATCTATTTTCTGCGTTGCACTGCATCTACTACCTTTTCACGAATAGGGAAAATTAAGATGATCCGGTTTAAGATAGATATTACTTTCATAAACAGGGAGAAAGAGATGGCCGAGTTGCGAAACTACCTCGAAGGCCGGCCCAACTCTATCCTCTTTTTGTATGGCCCCAAGTCGTCCGGCAAAACTACCCTGATGTATCGACTGTTTGAGCAGATAGAGGCCGAAAAGAGGTATGAGATCAATTTTCTCAATCTGCGTGAGATTTTATTGACATCATATGATGATTTTATTGATGCCTTTTTTTTTAAATCAAGCAGTGCGGAAAATGGCCTGAAAGCCGGTATTCTGAGGCAGTACAGCCTCTTCGGTCTCTTCAAGCTTGACGCTTTTACCGAGAAGATGCTCAAGAAACATCAGGAAGACCCTTTTCTAATTATGAAACGGGAATTTCAGCGTTTAATCAAGAAGGGTATCCAGCCAGTGGTCATTATTGATGAATTCCACAAACTTGATGGCCTCTATTTGCCGGACAAGCAGAAAAGGCTTATGGTGGAATTAATGAATTTCTTTGTGGCCATGACCAAAGAAAGTCACCTCTGCCAAGTGATCATCGCCTCGTCGGATGCCTTTTTTATCGAACAGGTCTATGTGGACAGCAAGCTCCGCAAAACCAGTAAATTTATGAAACTGGATTATTTTGAAAAAGAGGACATTTTTGCCTGGCTTAGGGATATAAAAAAATACAATCAGGTTCATGAGTACACTCTTGATGAGAAGCAGATAGAGACAATATGGGATACAGTAGGCGGCAGTGCCTGGGAGATTCATTCTATTCTTGAGGATTTGTTTCAATATTCCATAGATACCATTGTGTCAAAAATCAAGCGGGCAAAGGTGGCTATGATCGCTGAATGGACTTTTGATGATGAAGCCCGTAATTGTCTTCTGCGTCACTTCAGAAAACAACCGATCCGTAAGCTCACAGAGCTTGCAGGAACCGGCAAGAAGCTCTTGGGGCAGGCACTGTACTATGACCCGGTAGACGGAATTTATGGCATTCAGGGCAAGAGCCTGGAATGGGGAATCAAAGGATATTTCGAAGAGTTGGAGAGGATATGAGGCTGCCCCGAAATAAGGCAGCCTCTCATCAAAACTCAATCATTTTACTATGTGTTTACTTTATTGATTGAGATAACTATGTTTTGACTGTATTCTACCACTACATGATCGCCCACATTAAAGTTCCGAAGGTCTACATCCGGACCGGCGGTTAAAATTACTGTCTTGTCAGCTCCTTTCTCTACTACTGTAATTTGTCCGATATCAGGCATTATATCGCTGATCATCCCTGTTATTTTTTCTACCACTACTTCCTGTGCTTCTTGGGGCTGTATTTCCACAGGGGCAGAGGCAGGGGGAATTTCAACGGAAGGTTTAGTTTCCTCCACCTGCTGTGTTGCCTTTTCCATCTCCGCGAACTGAGAACTCTCCTCCTCTTTGCAACCAACGAAACCAAGGCACATTATCACTACAAAAAACATACACATAAACTTTTTCATCTTTTATCACCTCCTTTCTTTTCGGTATTCATGTAACAACTCTGTCAATCTGGCATAAGAGAAGGGCTTACTGAGAAGACTTGCCTTGTATTTGGTTTTTTCCTCTTCAAGGCGTGTTTGAAACTGACTCATGTCCCCAGTCATATAGATCGTTTTTATTCCAGGATCATGATTTCGTATGTCCGTTATCATTTCGAAGCCGTTTTTTACCGGCATTTGGATATCGGTAAGAATGATATCGGGTTTGAAGTAGAGGAAGATCTCAAACCCCTCCTTGCCATTCGCGGCTGTCTTCACACAATAGATGCCTATCCTCTCTATCATTTTCTTTATAAGACCGGCTAATTCCTCATCATCCTCGACAATCAATACCTTCATCATGTTCTTTATTACCTGACCCCCATTTCCTGTCTTTTGGGCTACATTTTTACCCAGCCCTGCTACAGAGAAGGGGAGGCATTGCCCCTTCGGCTTGTAGGGATGGTCTTTTTATGCTTTTTTAAGCAAGGGGCATGCCAAAACTCTCGTGGTTGGATTAACCCCTTGATTTTTTAAGAATTGTCATCATAGGGGGATCGTACGGGCAGAACTTTTTGAAGGGTTTTTCCTACAGGGAAAGATAGGTAAAGTTTAATTGATTGATAGGCTAAACTACTTGTAAATTCACATTTATATTCTACTCTCATAGAGTATAGGTTATTTCATACGCTTTAGGAACGTGGACAAAATAACTTCCCCAACTATGCATCACAGCTTCAGGCCGCCTTTGTCCGATCTCAAATCCCAAACATATTGAAATAGCTCGCTATTCCATCAACTTTTGTGATCTGAGCCTGGATTTGAGATTAGGGCAAATTCGACCCAAATCTGTGCGCCTACTTGTGGAAGTTAATTCGTCCACGTTCCTTACTTCAGAAATTTACAAACTCATTATGAGGTTAACCTTTCGATCCTTATATCGGAATGTTAGAAAAACTATATGAATTATTTGACAGAAACAATCATTCAGGATAGGTGTTAATGCGGAATTTGGTTATGGACGTATCCCATCCAATGAAAGGAAACGAGATATGCAAATCAGTATACCTAAATCAGTTCGTGAGTAAAAAACCGCAGAAGATCCTGGAGGCCGCGGCAGCTATTTTTGCGATCGCCCAAGAGGACAGCAATTCCCAACGTTTTAAGCCCAATAAAATCAGTTGGTTATGTTTTATTTTTAAAAGGAGGTATAAAGATGTATCATGTTAAACAATCGGAGATCCAAAGATTGATTTCTTGCTCCATTTTGCGCATTACTATGAGCACCGTGCTGGTTACAATTATGTTATTGTGCTCCATGGCCGGTGGCGCAAAAGCAGCAACAATTGTGTCCACGGATCTGACCGAGCTCAGTCTTGAGGAGTTGATGAATATTGAGATCACCTCGGTCTCCAAAAAGCCTGAGAAACTTGCTGATGCCGCGGCCGCCATCTTTGTTATCACCCAGGAAGATATTCGTCGCTCCGGGGTGACATGTATTCCGGAAGCACTCCGTATGGTGCCTGGCATTAATGTTGCGCGCATTGATTCAAACAAGTGGGCGAT
>JAJSZO010000156.1:0-4364 GCA_030262795.1 Deltaproteobacteria bacterium
ATGTCCGGTCCCCTTTTACAAACCAGATATCGTTGGAATTATCGAACACAAGGCCCTGCATCTGATAGATAAAAAAAGAGGTGAGCAGAAGCGTCAGAAAGAGTGTTAGCCAGCGAAATCGGATAAATTTGCAAGCCAGAAAATAAAAAAACCGATACCATGTC
Source organism: Deltaproteobacteria bacterium (assembly GCA_030262795.1). Taxonomy (GTDB): domain Bacteria; phylum Desulfobacterota; class Desulfobacteria; order Desulfobacterales; family ETH-SRB1; genus B13-G4. The sequence goes on from JAJSZO010000156.1 coordinate 165, forward strand.
TCGTTGTTATGTTTTGCCATTTTAAATAATAACCTTTGCTGCATGGTAAGTAATAAAGGCCAGGGCAAAGGCCAGAATAAACATCCCGGCAAGCAGAGGCAGTGTTTTCTTCCAGGAACCGAGCTCGGATTTCAAAACAGCCATGCTGCCCAGGCACGGAATGTAAAAGTGGGAAGCTACGACAAAAGCCAGAGCCCCGGCAGGGGAGATTGCGTTTTGAATGGCCTGCATGATCGCCTGCTGGTCAGAGGCGCTGACCGAAAAAAGAACGGCAAGGGTGCCGACGGTTATTTCCTTGGCAAAAAAAGAGCTTAAAAGAGCCACCATAAACCGCCAGTCAAGACCAATCATGCTGCCTGCCGGTTCCAGAAAGCGTCCAAACTGATAAAGATAACTGGTTTGAATCTCTCCTTTCGGAAAATAACTGACAGCCCAAATAATAAGCAGGCCGAAAAAAATTACGCCGGCAGCCCGCCGCAGAAACAATTCAATGCGCATGCGCACGCCCCCGAAGATTGTTCTAAAATTGGGCCGGTGAAAGAGCGGAAGTTCCATAATCATGCCGTCGGTCCGAGGATGGGGAACCGTTAAGCTTAGAAATTTCCCCGCAAGCGAGGCTGCCAGGAAATTTATAATGGTGAGCCCAATCAGTATAATAATGGCTGTTTTAACCGGAAAAATTGCCAGTGTGAAAATTGCGGCCACCATAGTTTGCCCGGCACATGGCAGAAAAGGCAGCATAACGATTGTGACCAGTCTCTGGCGGCGGGTTTCAACCACCCTGGTTCCGGCAATGGCCACTGTGTTGCACATAAGCCCCAGCATGAGGGGTATGGCCGATTTTCCGCCAGCTCCGATTCGCCGCAGAAAGGTGTCTGTGAGAAACGAAATACGCGCCAGGTAGCCGATGTCCTCAAGAAAGTAGAAAATGGCATAGATAAAGCCGATTATACACACAAGGGCCGTTATCCAGCCAAGGGCCGGGGCCAGACCGTCGGCCACCATACTCCCAATCATTCCCGGCCAGGCCGCTTTGATCTTCGGTCCCCCTTCCATGGCGGCGAACAGCACCTGCCCGCCTGTAAACATTCCCAGCAATATACCCAACAGCGCTGCGATGGGAATAGCCAGAAAAGCAATCAGCCTTCCCCACAGCGGATGTAAAAAGACACGATCCCATTTTTCGCTGGGACTCCTGCAATTCTTTACATCCTCGACCGCCTTCTTACATGCTTCATCAATCCATTGCTGACGCCTTCCGACAATTGCTTTCGCAGCTTCTTTATGTTCAGACAAAAAGGTTTCAATCGCCTTGAATTTTTCATCCTTCCATTTTCCATCTTTTAGGGCGTTTTTTACAGCCTGGATCACCTTGTAATCACCTTCGATCAGCTTGGATGCTGCCCATTCTTTGGGGTAGGGCAGAGAATATGGAGAATCAAGAAGCGCGGCAAGTCGTCTGACCTCGGAGGGAAGCTCAACCGAATTTCTTTTTTGCGGATGTTGCAGGTCAATTGCATCTAAAGTTTTAAAAACCTGATCAACACCCCGGTTCATTGAGGCCGTCATCGGGACAACAGGCAGATCAATGGCTGCTGAAAGCTGCCGAGCATTGATCATCCGGCCTTCATGTTTGGCCACATCCATCATGTTCAGAGCTATCACTATCGGGGTATTGAGTTCAGCTAATTCTGCCACAAGATAGAGGCTTCGCTCAACTGACGCGGCATTAACCACAGCCACTACCACATCCGGGTCGTCTGAAACAATGTAGTCCCGGGCGATCTCCTCCTCTACCGAATTTGCGGTAAGGCCATATGTTCCGGGAAGATCCACCAAGCGATATACCCGGTCTCCCCGAACCACACGCCCCTCCTTCCTGTCCACGGTCTTGCCCGGCCAGTTGCCCACCTTCTGATTCAGGCCGGTAAGCCGGTTAAAGATAGTGGATTTTCCCGTGTTGGGCTGGCCGGCCACGGCTACCGCAATCTCCTCTTTTCCTGTCACAGCGCCAATATTTTTCTCAGCATTCTCACGGGCACAACTCTGGCAGCGTCCACATTCGGTCTCTAATTTATTTTCGTCCGGATACATATCAGGCCGCCTCCCTGCTCATCATAACTCTTGCCCCGATATCCCGTCCCAGGGCCAGACAGGTGTGGCGCACCAGGATAACGACAGGTCCCCTGTTGCGAATGCGGAGCATCTGAATCGGGACACCAGGGAGAAGGCCCACAGCAGCCAGGCGGCCCATCAAAGTAACCTCCGAGACCCCCATGAAACTGAGCTTTTCGCCTAGAGCCATATCCAAAAGGCAACCGGTTCTTAAACGATTTTTTTTCTTTTTGCGCGGGTAAAAAACGATATAAAGACCTGTGATGGCCAGGAAGATAAACAGAAACTCAAAAGGCGTTTTGACTAACCTTGTAACAAAAGGGTGAACCCATCCAAGCATTCCCTTTTCCATCAAAAAGCGATTTGAGTCAAAACCGTATTTCAGTATCTTTCCGGTTTTTGCCTCCACATACCATTCTAAAAAACGTTCTTTTATTGCAAACCGGTAAACACCGTTACCCGGCAGATAAGCCATCTCATCCAGCTCTGCTGCTGAAGCAATGCCCTCCGGCTGCTGGTCCATGAAGGATTGCATGGCCTGCTGAAGGGAAAGCGGAGCGTTGCCGTACTGTGCAGTTAATGGCGGCCCGTCGACTACCGGCAAGCCTGGATTGAACATCAAAGGCAACACCACCATCTCTATCAACCAGATCATAGTCAGGATGCCGATATAAACACCAATCCATTTATGAAGCTTGCGGCACCACTTAAGCAGTTTCGTCCGAAACATTTTTAAAATCTGCCCGTCAAAGTGATGCCGACAGTGCGGGGATTCCCTGACTGTCCCATCCAGCCCAGCATTGGAAATTCAAAGCCTATGGCCTCATATTTTTCATCAAACAGATTTTTTGCCCATAGATAAACATCAAAGTGTTTGAACTCTCCACCAATACGGGCGTCAATAATTTCGTAAGCATCCTGCTTTTCGGTATTTGCATGATCCCAGTAAAAGTCGCCCGTTCCATGCATCTCGACTCTGCTAAAAAGGTTGATAGAAGCAGTCATCGGATGCCGGTATTGGGCAGACAGGAGATAATCATATTGGGGAACCATTGGTATTCTATTGTCATCATAGACCGCACCGGCCACCGGATCACTATATTCATCAAATTTTGCGTCCGTATAGCCATAATTGGCGGTCAGTTCCAGGCCTTGAACCGGTTTTGCGGTTAGCTCCACTTCAAAGCCCATTGAGGTAGACTTTCCGGCATTCTTGGTAATCGTTTGATTGGCCCCCACGAGCTGCAGAACCTGTTGATCCTCATAATCTATATAAAAAACCGCTGCGTTAGTGATGAGACGGTTGTTTAACCAGCCGGATTTTACGCCCAGTTCATAATTCCAGGAATATTCCGGATCAAATGTCACCTCATCCGTATTGGAAAAAACCTGCAAATTTTCGTTGAATCCCCCGCTGCGAAAACCCTTGGCCGCGCTGGCGTATGTCATAATCTGATCGTTTAGGTGATAAGCAGCGCTAACTTTCGGAAGCCATTCGAAAAAATCTATCTTGTCGTCTATATCAGCGGTGGGGCCCTCATAAACCAATTGGGCCAGCATGGGTCCCATTGTCGGGTCCGACAGATAATCGGGTAAAAAAGGCGCTCCCGGTCCGCCGATATTCACCCTGCGGCTACTTTTGATGTCTGCTGTTTTTTCTTCGTGTTCATAACGGATCCCTGCTGTGAGATCCAGTTTGTCAAAAAGCGTATAGGTTGCCTGGCCAAAAAGGGCTGCTCCTTTGTTTTTCATATTTGCCTTAAGCAGATCATGTGATTCGATTTCAAGGCCAATCTGTGACAAAGCGCCTTCTGAAAAAAGGTTGTAGGCATCAGGACGCAGGACATCATCCGAATCCCTATTCCTTTTGTTATTAAATAAGTAGGCGCCAACAAGCCACGTATAGGGTTTGTTTTTGTCTTCAGGTGAAGAGAAGCGGATTTCCTGGGTGAATTGATCGGTCTCTAGTTTATAGTCATTAAAAGCAAGATCACCGGGGGTGAAATCCTGGTCGTTTTTGGAATCTAAGGAATATTGAAGCAATCCGGTGATGGATGTAATGGTAAACCAGGGTGCATCGTAGAC
>JAJSZO010000156.1:4464-6326 GCA_030262795.1 Deltaproteobacteria bacterium
AAGAAACTCAATTCTTTCAATATCAAAAAAATCGGTTGTGTTAAATGAAGCGCCATTTAAATAACTGATACCGTCCACATAAAACCCCAATGCCGATTCTCCGAGAAGGGAACCAACACCACGGATATACGGATGAATTTGACTGCCCCGGGGACCGAATTGGTGGATTTGCAAATTGGGAATATAAGCCGATAATTCTTCTATATTTGTGATCCCGGCATCCTCAATCCGGATATCAGATAAGGCCGTAACGCTTACCGGAATATTCTGGATGTTTTCCTCCCGCTTTTCTGCGGTGACGGTTATCGTCTCTATTTCATATTCCTTTTCCGCCTTTTCTTTCATGTCCGAGTCGCCGTGTGAACTACTGCGGGCATGTTGCTCTGTTTTCTGCCTCACGCCTTCTTCCTGAGCTATTGCAAAAGGTATTGAAAACAGATTAAAACCCACAATACCTGCAAATATAACAGTCCCCGGCAATACCACTTTCCTCCAACTTTTCATTGCATTTTTCCTTTCTTATCACCTTTTAAAAATCTCATAAGAAATTATAACTTAGAAGTATCAAATTAGCTTAGTCAAGGCTAACATCTGATGAACTTTTACTGTCATTTAATGAATGATAATTACTCACGTAGTCAGGCTGAAGGTGTTTAGGCTGAAGACTGAAAGGAAAAAAGAACTGAGATTTTTTAAGGGATAAAGCAGTTGCGATAATAAAACAATAGGAGCTCTATGTGTCCCACGTTCAGCCCTTTGCTGACAGTCTTCAGCCTAAATAAACTGAGTGTTTTCAATGAATAAATCTAACGAAGACCCGGCCTCAAGGATGGGAGTAATGGGCAATAACGGTCAGGAATGGGAAGGGTTCATTCCGTTTAGTATTTCTTTGAGATAGATGCCTGGTTGGGCGCCGAAATATTTCAAAAATGCCTTTGCAAAATGACTGGGGCTGCTGAAACCGGCAGCGTAGGCCACCTCAGCGACATTCATCATGCCTTCCTCCAGTAATAACCTGCCACGCTCTATACGTTGCTGCCGCAGATAACCGAAAGCTGTGGTATCGAATATCTTGCGGAACCCCCTGTTCAGTTTGGTGTGCGAAAGCCCCACACATCTTGCCAGTTCAAATAAGGTGGGTGGATTTTCAAGATCACGAATTAGAATCTCCCTGGCATGATATATTTTCTCCCGATCAGAAGGCCGAAGCACCGGAGGGGCCTTGGGTTGCGTATCGACAGCTATCAGATGAGCGATAAGCTCCAATGCCAGACCTTCCAAACATATCCGCCTTGACAGCCCCTGATAGGGACAATTCAGGATCTGATGAATAGCCATATACATGGAAGCGGTCATAAGGCCAAGGCGTTGGTGATTTCTTTGGCTTGTTCCCTTAACGATACTGTGAATTCCTTCAGAAAGCGGGTCAGGTAGATCTTTTGTCAGATCTGCGCATAGCTGGGGGGTTATCAAAATGTTAAGTACGTGTATAGGTTTCTTTCCTACAGGTTCGATGGTGCAAAAAGACTCAGGATAGTAACCAATGCATGTTTGACCTGTGTTAATAATAAAGCTTTTCTTTTTTGATCGTGCTTGGATGGTCGTGTTTTGAACCATTCCGGAAAGGAAAAAATTAAATTCCAACGGCGAGTCTTTAATCTCCATATCTATAGCCAGATTTTTGTCTGGTTGGCAGTCCACAATAACCATTTTTAGTCCCGGCCGTAGATTAATCTCGCGAACCAACCCTTTCCCCTTTTCGTCCGTCAGGCACCAAAGGGTTTCAAAATTCTCTTTTCGGCTTGACAATCCTCCTTTCTTAAGAAATTCCCCCGTCAATTCATTGATATTTTCCATTGGTT
>JAJSZO010000157.1 GCA_030262795.1 Deltaproteobacteria bacterium
AACCCTGAACCCTAAACCCTGAGTAGTTACATATGATTAAATACTGGCTGGTTGTTTTCCTGTTGATAGTGACTTTATTTCAAGATGTATATGCTGATGATAGTATAAGCCTCAATTTTGATGGTACTATGAAATCAGCATCAAAAACAAATATGGAAGGCAAAAAAGATGTATCACACAGTCTAAACCAGGTGTATCACCTTGATTTAAGGAAAGATATTACATCAAAAATTTATTTTACCACCTATGCCGGCGCAAATGCGATTGAAGAGACTGAGGAGGCTGAGGAGGCTGAGGAGGCTGATGGTACGGAAACTACCCGGCTTTCTCCCCAATTTCGTCTTAACATAGCAAATGATTATTTTAATGCTAACGGAGGATACCTGTTAAATGAAACAGGCATTGATATGTTCGGCATACACCCGACGGAGCAATCCCGACTTACAACTAAAACATGGACATCTAACTTTTCTACAAAATCAGTAAAATATCCTAATATTAGATTTCGTTATGATGAACAAAAGGATTACGACCACCTTTCTGTTCATTTAAAAGATTCGCTTTCTAAGTATTATGAACTACTCGGTGATTATACTTATAAGTTTGTGGAATTTACACTAAGACACAGTAAAGATAAAAATTACGATTACGTTAAAGACACAAACGATACTACCACGGTAAACGAGGGAAGGATAAATTTCAGAGAGTCTTTTTGGGGAAGCAGGATAACAACTTCAGGCACTTATACTGTAACAAATACAGAAAAAGAAAACGTTACATCAACCGATACTACGACTACTACTGATGAGACCAGAAAAGACCTTGTTTTTGATGCAGGATTAAAACTAAGGCCGTTTAAATGGTGTCGGATTTCATATAATTATGAACTGGATGACACAGGTGCGAAGGAAGACACAGACATAGATACAGACACAGATACGGACGCAGATGAAATCAAAAGCACAGATATTGATCAGACAGTACACGCGCATAATATAAGCATTAGAGGGGATGCAAGGCTTCATAAATATTTAAACTCGTGGGCTCAGTATCGGAAAAGGCTTGAATATAATTCTAAACAAGACGATACATCAACAGATACTTTTACACTTAATTTTAATTCAACACCAATTGAAACACTTAATGCAAACCTTATCTTTAACCATCTGATAAATAAGACAGAATCTGAAACCCAATCTGAGACTTCTTCTATGCTTCTCCATATTATTGCAAATATATGGGAAGGAGTTGACCTGAGTGTAGATGGTCAAATTAATTATACGGACAATATTGTTGGAGATACAAAGACACTGTCAAAAACCATTAATTCCGATCTTCGTTTGAAGCTTACCAAGACATTGACAACGGAAATTAATTATATTACAGAATGGACAGATACCAAGAATTCAGATGGAACGGAAATATCAACGTCCGATTATACTATAGGAACAGATCTTTACTATCGTCCGGTTCAAAGTTTTTATTTTAAATTCAGTTGTGAATTACAAAAGAATGAAAATGCTGAAGATTTAACTTATTATATATCAGATATTAACTGGATCATGACCGAAAAGCTGAGGGCCAACTTGCAATATAAGGTGGATAAAAATTTCAGGGATGATACTAAATTCAGTTCTGATTTAGTATGGAATATGAGTAAAATTTTTGTATTAAGATTTAACTATGACTGGGGTAGAGAAAAAGAGGATAATATCCTTACTAAAACCAATATCTTTACAACCAGTTTATCTGCAAAATTTTAATAAATTTTGGAAGGAAAAAGAAAAATATGGATATAAGGAAATATGTTACACTAAAGAAAATCAGCTTAACCGGCTTTCGATATCTAAGTTTTTTTTTAATTTTATTGTTTTTTCTTTTTTCTCCGGGTTGCAGTGGCCCTATGACTTACATAAATCCTTCCGTTGATTTCAGCTACATAAAGAGAGTTGCTGTTGCACCCATAATCAATCTTACAAAGGATAAGTTTGCCGGCGAAAAAGTGATGAACGTCGTTGCAACTGAGATACTCAGGCGAGGCGTATTTGATGTTGTTGAATTCGGAGAAGTATCAAAAATTTTAAGAGAGGAAGGGCTGAAGCAAGATAATCTTATTGGCAAGCAGCTCGCGCTAAGAGCTGGGAAACGTCTTAATATAGAGGCAATTGTTATTGGCTCTGTCATGCAATACGGTGTTTCAAATATAGGGGGGAGTTCATTCCCGGAAATTTCTATCTCTCTAAAATTGGTTGACGTCAACTCCCATACTATCCTTTGGGAAGCAAAGCATAATTTAAAAGGTGCGAATATCCTTGATCAATTATTCGGCATGCACAGGGATAGCCCTGAAGATCTTTGTAAAGAAGTTATCGAAGCGATGATTGATACGCTTTTCGGTTAAAAAGTTTCCAACTGTAAACTATTACCTTATGAAACGATATCTTATTATATTTATTACTCTTCTTTTTTTTCCCTTACAAACATCCTGGTCTGAGGATATTCGTAGTATAAAAACAATTGCAATTATCCCCTTTGATAATCTTTCAGGTGAAAATTATTCTATAAATTTTAATGATTTTCTCTATGATTATTTTAAGAGAGAAAAATTGAATCTAGTAAATAAAGATGAATTAGAACAATTTTTTATTAAAAGAAGGATACGTAATATTCGCTCAATAAGTCGCTCAACGATTAGGGCGCTGGGAAAGGCACTAAGCGCAGATGCTATAATTATTGGTTCAATTAATGAACTGTCTGGCGATGAAAATCCCAATGTTGATCTGGACGTTCAGATGATTGACACTTTAGATTCGTCCATAATCTGGATGAATGCGGTTTCAATTTCAGGAGATGATTTTGCAACGTTCTTAGATATTGGCAAAATAAGCTCCATAGAAAAGCTTGTTAAAATCGCTGTCAAGGATCTATTCAAGGGATTGCCTGAAGACTTTGACGGAAAGAAAGAAAAAAACACAGACTTGCCCCCTTTTGAGATAGTGCAAACAAGATTTTATCCCAAGGTGGTAAAAGGAAGCAACGAGACAGGGTTGATGGTAGAATTCAGAGAGATTGCCTGTAAGCCGAGGCAAATATATGCTCTTGTCGATGATATGAAAATTCCTCTTATTTCAGATGGCGGCAACTGGTTTACCGGTTCTTTTCAATCACCGGGTGTTGAAGGAACTTATATTTTGAAACTACATGCATACGGAGAATCTGATACACCGTATATCTTTGATGCAATGGCAAGTCTTGTTGTTGATAATACTCCTCCACTCATTGATATTACATTGCATAATGCATTTATTTCTCCTGACAATGATGGAGTAAATGACCATGCTGTATTTTTTCCAGACTTGTTAGCAACAGATTTATTGAAAGCCTGGAGCTTTGAAATTACTGACAAAGATGGGAAAACTATACGTTCTGCCGAAGGTGGTGAGGAGCTTCCATGTAGATTGCTCTGGAGAGGCGAAAATAATGATTTTAAGCAAGTTAATAATGGAATATATCTGTGCCAATTGTTTGTTGAGGACAAAGCCGGCCATGAAGTCTCAACTGATAAAGTAATGGTTGTTGTAGATAGAAACACACCTGAAATTGAGATAGTCCTGGAAAAAATTGAGAAGGATATTATTTCGTTTGATGTAACATGTAATAATATCAGTAAAATTGTGGAATGGAGTATCTCAATATATAATCAAAACGATGAATGTTTGAGTACATTCGGTGGCAAACAGGATTTACCCTCGACCTTAAATTGTGCGCTTAATAATAGTATTGATGATAAAAAAGAAAAATTTTTCTATTCACTTGCAGTTCGGGATGTAGCAGGTAATATGTTGAATGTTGAGAGACAACTAACTAAACTATATGAGCCTGATGAAATCGTTGAAGAAAAAAAAGATTTAGAATGGGTTGATGATTTTTAATGAGCAATTACATGCATTTTTTATCAAATCAGAAAAAATATGGCCAGAAAAAATATGGTGTTTGGAATCTAAAATACTGCTGTAGTTGTATAGCAATATTTATATTATGTTTATCTTTCCTTTCCGGATGTTCCTTCCTGCATTCTCCAAATAACTTTCGGGCAAAAGATTTTGATGAATACAAAATTAAGCGCGTTGCGGTTTTTCCTTTCTATAACAGATCAAATACAATGAATGCGGGCGAAATTGTTACAAAAGCATTTATTGGAAAATTATATGATTCCGGAAAATTTGAAATAGAATTTCCAGGTAATGTAAAAAAATTCATCATAGGAGAAAGAATAATAATAAGGAAGGGGATTGGAGCCGATCATATTAAACTTATTGGAAAAAGGCTGAATGTTGATGCAGTTATTATCGGATGTGTTAAAAAATATGAAAGTGAAGGAAAGAAGAAAAATGCCAGGATACCTGTGATTTCTGTTGATGTTAGAATGATTCATACAAATTCCTGTTCTATATTATGGATAGGACAGAACTACAGCAGAGGTGACGATTATGAGACGATTTTTGGTATCGGCAGAATAAGATCTCTGTCCGCTCTTTCTCGTAAGCTTGTTAACGAATTGATTGATACAATTCCCATAACGGATCAGGAGGTCAATTGAGCCCTAACGAGGAGCAGGGGGCAATTAAATTTAAGAATGGCTGAAACTCGCTCATAAGTGAGCGTAAAAAAATAACTTATAACAATCCTTTTATAAAAAGCCAGTTAAACCCCGCATTATCAGGCTTATAAAAAAAATGTATCCAGTCGTCGTTATTTCTTAACGCTCACTAATGCGCTCAAACAGTCAGCCATTTTAAATTTAACTGCCCCTTGCTCCTCGTTGTCAATATTGAGTTTTTAACTTTCTGAAACTTTAGGAATATGAACGACTACTAATTATTGAGATGAAATTTCTTTTCAAGAAACATACTATATTAATTATATTAATTGTTGTTGCTTCCGTGAATTCCGGATGTTTTCGTTACTCTGTTTTCCAAGAGAACTCGTCGATTATTGCGAAAGTCAATGGTTATAATATCAGTATGGATGAACTGGAGGAGAAACTTGTAACTATTCACAGAATTAAACAAATGACTAATCTTGATGGAAAGGCAGGCAGTATAGATATTGATAAAGTTATTGAAGAATTAATTAATGAACGTATTATAATTCAAGAAGCCTGCAACGTAAAACTTGATGAAGATCCGTTTTTTCAGGAAAAAGTTAATCATTATATAATAAGCCGTTCTGTAATTCGTTTAAGACAGGAAAATGTTCTAAATAAAATAAATATAACTGAAGATGAGCTATCCGGATATTTTAAAAAATATTATAAAGAGAAAAAACATGCTCCGGATGATATGTTTGAAAAGGTGAAAAATAGTATTAAAAAGAAGCTGATAAAAGAAAAAGAACAAAAAAGATCAAATGATTATATTGCTGAGTTGAAAAACAAGGCAAATATATGGATTAATACAGAGCTTCTTTATTCAATGAGTCCAAATCAGCGAGATTGTGATAATAATATTATAGCGAGAGTAAATGATAAGCAGATAGATGATTGTGATTTTATAAAGCAGGCAAGAGAACACCTGTCAAAGCTCAGGGGTGATATCCTAAATAAGGAAAAAATTAAAAAGATAAATTCAGAAATACTTGATAGTTTGATAATTTATGAATTGGTCGAACAGGAAGCTCTTGAAAAAAATTATTTGAATGATCCTTTATTTAAAAATAATATTGAAAAATATAAGGGGAAACAATTATTAAATTTGTTTAAACAAAAAATAATTTTTCCGAGATCAATTCCGTCGGAAGACGAGTTGGTTGAATATTATGAAACCCATAAAGATGATTTTAGAAAAGATTATGAGGTCTGGTTCAGTGAAATAGTATTGCAGACTTTAGAATCTGCGGAAGCGGTATTAAAAGAGTTAAAAGAAGGAGCGGATTTTGAATTTCTATCCTCAAAAAAATCAATAATGGCTCCGCGCACAGGAGTTAATGTATGGATACCGCTTGGGCGGTTATCGCCTGCTGTGAGGATGGCAATAATTGACCTTGGAAGTGGTCGAACTAGCGATATCGTTGAAGACTCAAAAAGATATAAGATAATTAAGTTAAAAGGAAAAAGAGGCGGAGAGCATGAAAATTTTTCTATCGTAAAAGACAGAATCAAACAAATTCTGATAAAAAGAAAGTTTAATAATTGGTTAAAAAAGTATGTAGATAAATTGCGTAATGTATCGCAAATTAATATTAATAAAAAAAAGGTTAATGAATTAAGTAAACGATATACAATAAAATGGGAACCATCATAGCAAGAAAACAAGGTAATAAGGTAT
>JAJSZO010000158.1:0-3984 GCA_030262795.1 Deltaproteobacteria bacterium
GGGAAATATTTTTAACCAGGGCCATGATTGATAATGGATAATAACTCATAATAATTACATCCCGGGTATTTTAAGACCGCCGGTAAGTTTGCCCATCTCTCCTGAAACCATGTCCTGTGATTTTGCAAGAGCGTCATTTGTTGCGGCAAGTATTAAATCCTGAAGCATTTCAACATCATCAGAATCGACGACTTCCTTTTCTATCCGGATTGATAAAAGTTGCTGCCTGCCATTTGCTACGACCTTAACCATACCTCCGCCGGCAGTTGCCTCGACGGTTTTATCTGCAAGCTCTTCCTGCATTTTAAGCATCTTGGACTGAAGCTTTTGAGCCTGTTTCAACATATTTCCCATACCTTTCATGTGTAAATCCTCCTTACATAATTTTTATATCAACAACTTTTCCGTTAAAAATTTCGAGAGCATCATTTATTAGAGGGTGGCTCAATGCTTTCTGCTTCAAATCGTTGTTTTGATTGCCCACCTCTTTTGGTTTGTTTTCAGCAGTTATGGTCAGATTCATCTTTTCATCAAAAAATTTACTGCATATTTCTTTTATGATGGCAATGTTTTTATCACGTTTTATCATATTTACACTATAATCATTACCATATACCTCAATTACAATATCTTGCCCTGTAAGCTTTTTCAAGGAACACTTTGATAGAATTGCAGCAAGAGAAGGATGCTTTTTTGAAAAAATATCAACGAGTTTGTTCCATGTAATTTCAAGATTATCATCAGGAGCATAAGAAGGAGAAATGGACTCCGTTTTATCAGGCTGGTCTTCCGAAACTGAACCAACAGATTCATACAATTGTTCCGGTTGCACCCCCGCTTCATAAGGCGTCTTTTCTGAAACACCTTGCGGGCTCCTATCTTCATCATCAGCCGGAATTGCCGGAATGTCCTTTTTTAAATCATCAAGTTTTTCTATAAGCAAATCAATAGGTAAAACAGGCTTTATCTGAGATAGCCTGATAAGGGCTATCTCAAGCGCCAATTTTGGTTGAGCTGAAAGCCTTATCAAAGCCTCTTCTTTGAAGAGAAGATCAAAAACTTGGTTCAAATGAGCTTCGGCAATACCCTGAACCTGCTTTTGTGTTAAATCTATTTCATGTGAAGGGAGATTTATCAGTTTGCTGATATTCTTGCCCATCTTGACAACAAGCATATTTCTGAAATGTTCAAGAATGTTTGCATAAAATTTTTTAATTTCATATCCGCGGGTATAAATTTCATCCACGATATTAAGAGCTTCCGGAATATCTCTTTGTAAAATTGCATTTGAAAGATCAGAAATTATTTTTCTGTCGGCAACTCCCAGAATGTCTAATATGTTCTTGGAGTCAATAGTTCCTTCCGAACAGGCTATTATCTGATCAAGAAGGCTTAAAGCATCCCTGATGCTTCCCTCTGCTTCGCGGGCAATTAACATTAAACTTTCTTCTGTTATATCAACATGTTCCTTAGAACATATATTTTTCATATGATTTGAAATCGACTCAATATTAATGAGTTTGAAGTCGTAACGCTGGCACCGGGAAAGTATAGTTACAGGTATCTTGTGGGGTTCTGTAGTTGCAAAAATAAACATTACATGTGCAGGGGGCTCTTCTAAAGTTTTTAACAGAGCGTTAAATGCAGAGATGCTCAGCATATGGACTTCATCTATAATGTATATCTTGTTGGGACTGTGAGCCGGCTTGTAGTTTATATTGTCACGCAGATTTCTAATTTGTTCAACACCGTTGTTCGATGCACCATCAATTTCAAACACGTCAACTGCATTGCCTGAAGTAATTTCACGGCATGATCTGCATGAGTTGCAAGGGGTCGGGGTGGGCCCGACTTCACAATTCATAGCCTTTGCCAATATTCGTGCTACAGTGGTTTTGCCTGTTCCTCTCGGTCCGGTAAAAAGGATTGCATGTGCAACCCGACACGATTTAATAGCGTTAGTTAACGTTTGGGTGACATGGTTTTGTTTTATAACCTCGTCAAAGGTTTGGGGTCGATACTTACGAGCAAGAACAAGGTAGGACATATATTTTCCTGATTAATTAATGGCGGAGAGAGAGGGATTCGAACCCTCGGTACCGCTTTTGGCAGCACACACGATTTCCAGTCGTGCTCCTTCAACCAGCTCGGACATCTCTCCACAAAGATAAGGAACAGCTTAAATTAAATTAATTGATGGCGGAGAGGGTGGGATTCGAACCCACGATCCCGTTATTAACAGGATACCGCTTTTCGAGAGCGGGGCCTTCAGCCGCTCGGCCACCTCTCCAATACTCAAAAAAAAGAGGCCGTTGCAAAATACTTCCTTTAGCTCAATGAAATATTGAGCTAAAGCTTTTAAAGTATAATTGAAACAAGTAGCAGTTAATATAATTTTTGATTTGAACTGTCAATAAGGTCTGACTTATTTTTTACTTGAACAAGATTATTCTTTTTAGTATCTGTTTTTTCTTTAACATCTAACCCAAAGGAATTAATAAAATGGCTCAAGTCCTCCCTTTTAGAGGAATTTTATATAACACGCAAAAAGTTCGCAACTTGTCTGATGTAGTAACTCCACCTTATGATGTTATTTCAAGGCAGGAGCAACATGATTTCTACGAACGACATCCACAGAACATTATTCGATTGATACTCGGCAAAACAACTGAAAACGATACTGTCAATAATAATTGTTATACCAGAGCATCTGACTTTTTAAACAATTGGTTTTCAGAAAATATACTGGAACAGGACACAACGCCTGCATTTTATTTAACAGCTCTGGAGTTTTCTTTAGAAAATAAAACCGTTACGCGATATGGAATTATTGCTTTAGTTGCTCTGGAGCCGTTTAAAAATGGTATTATTCTTCCACATGAGAGCACATTTTCCAATGTTAAAATGGGAAGATTGGCACTTATGAAGTCTTGCCATGCCAACTTCAGCCCTGTTTTTTCACTTTATTCAGATACTAAAAACATAATAATTGATAAATTAAAGGGCCTGGCATTAAAGCAGACACCGGCACTGGATTTTACTGATTATGACGGCTATAGACACAGGCTGTGGCGCATAACCGATTTAGATTCCTGTGGATATATTTCCAATGCAATGAAGGAGAAAAGACTTTTTATCGCTGATGGCCACCACCGTTATGAAACTGCCCTTGACTATAGAGACTGGATATCAAGTAACAATCCGGATTTCAAGAACGATCATTCGGCTAATTATGTAATGATGTATCTCAGCAGCATGGAAGATGCCGGATTGGTAATACTGCCTGCTCACCGCCTGATTAAAGGTTTGAAAAGTTCAACAACATCCTCTTTTATTAACAAGGCAGAGGATTATTTTGATATCCTGGCAATTCCTTTTAAGGACAGCGATTTTGAAAGAGCCCAAGCTGAATTTATATCAATTCTTAAATCAAATGCTTTAAAAAATATTATCGGGGTCTTGATGAAAAGCTCTATGGAATTTTATCTGCTGACTCTTAAATCAGGTGTAATGGAGCGGATGTTTTCCAATGAACTTCCGGAAGCATTAAGATATCTTGATGTTACCGTTTTGACCCGTTTGATTTTTATGGAAATATTGGGCTTTGATAATTCAAAATTAGATAACGAGAGCATTATAACTTATTCCAGCAGTGAAAAAGAGGCCATAGAAGCGGCTGTTTCCGGCGAATGCGATATCTCCTTTATTCTTAATCCAACAAAAATTGACCAGGTACGCAATATTGCAAAAAGAGGCCTTGTAATGCCAAAAAAAACGACATATTTTTATCCAAAGGTAATAACAGGTCTTGTTATGAACTACTTATGACGGCAGAAACATTTGCTTTACTTCGTTGGTGTATGAACCGTCTTTATGGTAGATTATCAGAGGAGAAGCTATCGTTATGCCCGGCCGACCTCCTTTAATCCCTTCGACAAGAATCAGCTTTGCTTCCGAGTTTTCGCTGGAATGAATAGAGCGAAG
>JAJSZO010000158.1:4084-6272 GCA_030262795.1 Deltaproteobacteria bacterium
ACACTTGCCGGCATGACTGGCTAATAAAACAGCATCTATGGAAAAACGGTAACCGGATTTGTTCTGCCGAACCTTTATTTTGCCATTGAAAAAAGTATCAGTTGAACAATTTTTCATTAAAATAGCGCTCTATCGGGCGGACTTTTCTGACAGGATTAACAGGATTTACATGATTTCTTTATTTTTTTATTCAAAACTCAAAACCAAAAACGCAGAACCGTGCCTGAACGGGGTTTTCGTTCAGGCACTATCTATTTCCGATTTTAAATTTTATTTCTTCAACCAGTTCTTTCCCTGCCAGGCTGTTTATTTTTGTTAATATATCGTTTTTAAAAAACTGAAGCTGTTGTATCCAGCTCGAACTTGTGACATTCACAATAAGAATTTTTCCTTTTAATGCAAAAGGCCGAGTATTTTCCGCAACTGATTTTCCTACCGCATTATTCCATATGTTGCAGACATTTTCCAGGTCATCACAGGTCTCGTGGCGACAGGTTTTTAAGATTTTAGTTATAATACCGCTTATATGCTCAAAATTCTTTATATTATTTGGCATCCTTCATATATCCACAAAAGTAGTTTACACTTTTAAAAACAAAAGTTAGCCACAAAAAGGCGCAAAAAGCGCAAAAGGGTGGAAACCGATTTCATTACGGCAGCAATGATAGCCAGTGAGCTGCGCTGATTATCATTATTTTCAAATCATTGTTGGAAACAAGTTTGCAGATACCGCTTTTATTGACAAGCTGAACTGCCGGGATATTGAGAATCTTTTGAAATTTAATCAGACTTTTTGCTGCATGATCATCGGATAAGTTGGCCTCAATGAGCAGGAAAGGCTTGTGATTGTTTGAAAGTAGAAAATCAACTTCTTCCTTTTCCCTGTTTCTTAGATAATGCAAAGAAAAATTCCCGAGCCCAAGATCATTCCAGTTCGATATGGCCCGAAGAAGTTCCAGGGCAACCATGTTTTCAAATTTTGCTGCAGGGGATTCAATCCCTGCATAATCAAAGAGATATAGTTTTTTTTCTTTGGTTATGGCTCTGGATATCTTTTGGCTCCACGGAGGTATTCTGAAAACCATAAAAAAGTTTTCAAAAATCTCAATCCAGTTTTTGACGCTGTCAAATGACACATGAATGTCTCTGGCAAGGCTTGCCATTGACAATGGGCTGCCAATTCTGGAAGGCAGAAGAGAAAAGAGTATCTCCATGTTTTCAATACTGCGAAGCAATGTAAAATCACGGATATCTTCGCGTAAGAGCTGTTTTCTGTATGTGTTTGACCAGATTCGGTAAAATTGACCTGTTCCGTTAAGGTATGGATCCGGAAATCCGCTGAATTGACTTAATTTATTCCAGACAGGTTGCGTTTCATTTGGGCAGGAACGAACTTCAATGGGATTATACAAGAATTGCTTAAACGAGAGATTATTTCCTGCAAGCTCGGCAATGGTAAACGGCCACAGATAAAAAATAAAATATCTTCCGGCTAATGAATCCCCTCCTTTTTGATACATATCCAGCCTGCCGCTACCGGATACTATAAATTTATAATTGCCTTTGTCCCGGTCATATACACTTTTGAGATAATTTTTCCAGTTTGAATATTTATGCAGCTCATCAAATATTATAAACGGCAAGGAACTATCTTTGAGATGAACCTCTTCATAAAAAAACGGGTTTTCGATCAGTTTGCGTTTTTTATCAAAGATATCCCAGTTAAAATAAAGTGAATTATTAAAATCTTCAGCCAGAATCTGGGTAAATGTGGTTTTGCCTGCCTGCCTCGGCCCTGCAATAAAAACCATTTGCTTATGCGCAGAAAGCATTTTCCAGATATTTTTGTATAATATTCTCTTCTTCATAGTTGACAATATAAGGCTATAACCTGATATTATCAAGATAAAATTTGGTTATAGCATAATATTGTCAGATCATAGAAAGGGAATTTTCCGTCTCACATCTATCTCACATTCCCACACGATCTCACATCAAACAGAATATCTCACACGCGAGCCGCTTCCCTGCTTATAAATCAACCCCTTTTCCTCAAGCTGTTTCAGTCTCTTCAGGCTGTATTCTGATGAACGTTCAATTTCCCTGCTATCTCTTTGCTTCCTAAAGGTGTGCCCTGTTTGATTAAAGCATAGATAATTTCAAGATCAGGCGAAAGGATCAACTGTGT
>JAJSZO010000159.1 GCA_030262795.1 Deltaproteobacteria bacterium
AACAATCGCATAATGTTACTCCCTTTGTTAATATTTTTTATGAACTTTCTTCAAACTCATAGAATAAGTTATTAAAAAACAACTGTAAACAATTTTTTATGAAAGGTATAATCAAAAATGAGTTATGATTTTAATGCAGACGAAATATTTGAGATTGCAGAGCAGATAGAAAGAAATGGTATAAGATTTTACGAACTGGTTGCAGAAAGTATAAATAACGCTTCTGCCAAGGAATTCTTTCTTAGTCTATCTGCAATGGAAGCTGAACACGAAAAGACTTTTATTTCTTTAAGAGCTAACCTGACGGACAAGGAAAAAGAAAAAACAATTTTTGACCCTGAAGGCGAATCAGCTCTTTATCTCCGGGCACTTGCAGACAATCGTGTCTTTTTTGAAAAAGATATTGCTGATATTTTGTCTCATAAGAATCAGCCTGAAAAGGATTTTATAAAGATAATTTTAGATTATGCCATTGGAGCTGAGAAAGATTCGATTGTTTTTTATCTGGGCATGAAAGATTTAGTGCCTGAAAATTTAGGCAAGAAAAAGATAGCTGAAATTATAAGAGAAGAAATGTCGCACATAAGACTTCTCGGCAAAGAGCTGGCTGCTCTTAAGAAACAATGACCACCAACCTAAAGCGGGACAGGCAAAAGTTGCTTTGAGTTTTCAAATTTTTGCTCATAAAAATGAATTTACATGGTCATGTGCATATTGAACAGCTTTTTTAATTTCTTTTGATTGAGGCAGGATTTTTTCAAGCTTTTCTATATATTTTCTATTTTGAATAGTCTGGAATGAAGGGACAAAATTAATATCATAAACCCAGCTTATTTGTAATAATTTAAAGTCGTTAAGAGTTTTTAAATCCTGCGATCGAACGAATCTTTTTTGATGAAGGCTTTCAATAACCTGTTGTGAACATACAGGATCATCGGGCAGGCCCAGCTCAACTGCCGGGTTATGATTTTTTTCACGTTCATTGTAGTAATCAATAAATAATTTCCAAATGTCCAGTTTATCAGCATCTCGAAGAAGTCGCATAAAAAACAAATTGTTATCATCTTCATTTGCAGGAAGAACGGCTGCATTGTGATATGCTATGGATCTTGTGATTAAACGTTTTTCAGCAGTTGAGCATGCGGAAAGAACTCCGTGTATAGCCATCTGTCGTAAACCAAGTCTGGCATGGTTTTCAGAAGCAAAGTCATTGAATGTATGATATACTGCATACTGTTTGAACCTTCCGATATCATGAAATAAAGCCATTGTCTCTGCCAGTATCATGTCATGCTCTGTAATGCCCAGCTTTTTGCCAAGCATGGTTATATTAGAACATACACGATTTGTATGTTTTTCTTTAAGCCTTATGCAGTGGTTGCAATCATGATCATCGGAATAGAAATTAGATACATATTCTGCAAACCATGTTTTCAGGCACTTAAGGTCATTTCCAGTCATAAATATTTATTTTCTATAAAATCTGCCAGGTTATCAATTTCTTCCAAGCCAAATTCCGGAACGTTATATCCTGTATCCGAATCTGTAACAACTGCTATGAGTTTACTATCACCCAGACAAAGAGGCTCTTTTCCACTTGCTTTACGAACAATCTCAATCTTATGTATGTTTTCTTTATTGTAACCTTCCACTATAATAAGATCAACACCATTGAAGTATTTTTTGAGGCAATCAAGAGATTTACAATCATTATCCTTGATCATGGCAATTTTATCTGTGGATGCAATAACTACAATATCAGCACCTGCTTTTCTATGCCGCCAACTGTCTTTTCCTTTTTTGTCGATATCAAATGCTTGACATGTGTGTTTTATACTTCCTATCCTGTATCCCCGCTTTTTAAGTTCAGGAATAAGTTTTTCTATTAGTGTAGTTTTGCCTGATTCAGATTTTCCTGCAACACAGATAATCGGAGTTTGTTTTATCATGTAAATTCTTTCAAAAAAGCCCGCGCCAAAGATATGTTATAGTTTTTCAATCCATGGTGTCAATAGCAATAAATTCCCATATTCTACCGCGGATCAAGATTTTTTCTTTATAGTTGATTTATTAACAAAGCCATTGTAATTTTTTCCCCGTCCACATTCACGTTCCTAAGATGGCAAATTCTAAGTAACTTTGCTTATCAATTAGCACGCCAAAGGCGTACCACCGATTTTCAATTGTCAATAGTCAACTTTAAACCTAACCCATTAAAATTATAGTACAATGATTCATTTGGGAAACTTTTATGAAAAAAAACAGCTCGTTAGGAAAACATCGTGAAACTCTTCATAAAATTATTTTTGAGGCTGAGACACCTGCAGGTAAATTATTTGATATAATTTTAATTGTAAGTATCGTGCTTAGCGTAATAGTTGTAATGTTGGACAGTGTGATCACGATTCGAAATTCATACGGCGGCTTTTTAGTTTTAAGCGAATGGTTTTTTACTTTTCTTTTCACAATTGAGTATTTCCTTAGGTTATCCTGTGTCGGTCGTCCTTTTAAGTATGCAACCAGCTTTTTTGGAATAGTAGATCTTCTGGCAATAATCCCGACCTATTTAAGTCTTTTTCTGCCTGGAAGCCAGTTCCTTCTTGTTATCAGGATTCTTCGAGTTTTTCGAATATTTCGGGTTTTCAAACTGGTTCAGTATCTTGTTGAAATCAGGTTGCTTAACCAGGCTCTGCGTGCAAGCCGGCGGAAAATTATTGTCTTTTTATTTACTGTTTTTACACTGGTGATAATTTTCGGTTCCATGATGTATGTCATAGAAGGCGAACAAAATGGTTTTACAAGCATCCCTCGAAGTATGTACTGGGCTATCGTAACGCTCACTACAGTCGGCTATGGAGATATATCGCCTAAAACAGCTTTCGGTCAGGCTTTGGCTGCTGTCATCATGATTATCGGTTATGCAATAATTGCCGTACCTACAGGAATTGTAACAACTGAAATTGCTCGAGCCTCCGGAAAGAAGGTTTCCACTCAGGCGTGCCGGGTTTGCAGTGCAGAAGACCATGACATAGATGCGAACTACTGCAAAGACTGCGGAGCAAAACTTTAAGCCCTTTGCAACGCAATCAGCGGATGTATAATGAGAAAATTTAAATTCATATTTATAGTATTCTTTTCTTTTTACTTGATATCACCATCTTACAGCGAAGAAATCAAAGTGTGGATTATGGCTGGTGAGGTGACTAAAAATGATATTCCGGCAGTTGAAGAAATAAGGGCATTCAAGGATAGATATCTATATGCCAGTATCGATATAGGTCGCGATGAAGAATATTCTGAAAAAGTTTTTTTGGCAAACAAGGAGGTATTAGACAAAATTGAGAATTTTCGTGAGTCTTTTAAAAAGGACATCAACACTAATCCTGATGGTTTACCAATTGATGTAAAAGTCAAATTCATTGGTTGGCACAATGATCCACTGAAAAAAATCATTAATGATGCGCAAAAAGAAGGTGTTGACGTAATACAAGTCGGTTCCACATGGATTGCTTTTCTTGCCCATAATGGTTTTATTAATAATATCTCTGACATTGTTAAACCCATGGAACATGAATATATTAATCCCGTAGTACAAAGCGGAAGATTTGGTAAAGATTATTTTGCGATTCCTTGGAGTATTGATATTCGGACGTGGTTTTATAATAAAGAATTGTTGGATCGTGCAGGTATAGACGCTAATAAGATAAAAAATTTAACTTCATTAAAAAATGCATGCTTAAAATTCAAAAAGAAAAATATTGGCACATGGTTCTTAGGTGTCCCAACATCAGCAGATGATTACAGCACACTACATATCGCAATGACATGGATATGGGGCTGGGGTGGTACCATTGTTGGTGGAGACAAAACTGTTGGCCTAATGGACGATAAAGTAGTTGCCAGCATGGAGGAATATGTACAGCTTTTTTTATCAGGGTGTGCACCTTTACCGGGCAGAGATGGCAAGAGCCTCCGTTTAACCGATATAGAAACGCATTTTTTGCTTGGAGAATACGCGTTCATTTCGATTGGCCCTTGGTTTGTTGAGATATTATCAAAAGAACAATCAAAAATATTTATAAATTATGGTTCGATCCCCGGCAGAGACGGGGCATCACCCAATGTGTTCACAGGGGGAAGCTATCTGGCTTTGGTAAATTCCAAGCGTTCACCCCTTGAAGAAAAAGCATCTCGTGCCTTGTTGAGATATTTATCTGTCCACGCCAGTCGGAGTCTTGGTTTACCGCCCCAAAAAGCAAAACTAGAACAGATGCTCAATAGCCGGGAATATAGTAAGTTCCCACTTATACTCCTTAGACGTGAGTCCAGGTTGTTTCCGGCAATTCATGAATGGGGCGTAATAGAAGACATACTTCTAACTCATATCTCAACTATATTTGAAATAGTAGGAAACAATCCTTCCGTCACTGATACAGAGCTAAATAGTATTATTAGAAGTGAATTTGGTAGTGCAAAGTTAAGAATAGAAAAGATTGTTAATACCCCGGGGAATTCGCTGTTGCTCTGGTCTCTTGTTATACTAATTCTACTAACTTTTGTATTCTTAATTTATAAAAGACACCATAAACACTATGTAGGCAAAGAAGATCTAATCAGGCGATTTAGGCGAATTAAAGAAATATTGCATACTGCAAAAGTCTGGAAAGGCTGCGTTGATGAAAACAATATTATTGCAGTGAGAAACAGGTTGATAGAAAAGATAAACAACGTCATGGAAGAGTTAGCGTATTTTAGAAAGTCAAAAAGCCAGGAAATAATTGAAATTATAAAATTTATAGGTGATAAGGAAATATTGATAAAGCAATACAAGAATGAAATTCAGAATATCGACCGTGATTACAGACAATATGAAGAGAGTATTATTGTATATTTTGAAAATTCTATGCGACCAATTATTAATGAAATGTCAAATATGCTTGAAACCTATTGTGTAAAAATGAATAAGCTTACAGAGATTATTGCTGAGCTGCAAAAGGTGTTTAATTTTGAGTACAATATTGAAAATAAAATTGGTAGTTTATTGATCAGGCCTGACGATCTTCGTCTTTGCCTGGAAAACCTGCTGGAAAATGCACAAAAATCCACTCAACACCTAACTGAACCTAATATTAAGTTGAGGGTGTCAAGTAATGGTAGATTTATCATCATTGCTGTTGAAGATAATGGTGGATCTTTTTCTGAGATGGATATAAAAAAATTAATGCGTAAGGGGGAGGGTTTTAAAGACATATGTAACATTATCGAAGGGTGGGAAGGCAATTTAAGCATTGAGCGCCGTAGCGATGAGGATAAGAAGCCTCCTGTAACACTAAAAATCAGGCGATTATAGAGAGCATCTGTATGGAGCCAAATATATTAATTGTTGATGATCAAGAGGATTTTTTAGAAGCCATCATGGAAGAATTGCAAACAATGACGACAGAACCAATTCGCATAAATAGTTGTTCGAATATTTATGATGCTGAATGCCACATTAAGAAAAATTCTCCTGATATAGTTGTAGTAGATATGAACCTTCCATTGACAAGCGGGGAGGATCCGGAAGATGGTTCCGGGATGCAGCTTGTTTTATATATACGAAAAATACCCAAGCGTACAATAATTATTCTTATAACGGGAGAAACCCGATTGGAAGCTCAAGATGAATATTTAAATAAGGGGATGAATGAGGGAGTAAATGAAATTATTCTCAAGGAAAGCAGGATTAATTATGTTGATAAACTGGCTGAGAGAGTTATCTATTTGGCAGGATTGCTTATTAAACTCAATAGCAGCATAGGTAAAGAGATGGGAAACACAATCATTACTTATGGTTTACATCAACACATAATTTCATATTTTACCCATCACATCCCAAAATACCCATGTAAGAATATCACCTCAGTACAAGATGCAATCAATGAATGTGAAAAACAGAATATATGTGTCTGCGTTGTAGCAGTTGATAATGATGATGGGTATGAATTTATCAGGCGATTTTTTAATGTAAGGCAGGATATTCCAATTGTTGCAATTACCACTCAAGATGACATTCAAGGCTTTGAAGACTTAAAGCGTGCGAGACGGGACGGAGCGGTATTTGCCGTGCGTTATGTTAAGGATGGAAATTACACTGAAAAAATAATACAGAAAGCGCTTGAATATAGGAAAAACAAATTAGACGGTTATAGCAATA
>JAJSZO010000160.1:0-1731 GCA_030262795.1 Deltaproteobacteria bacterium
AATGTGAATCACACTTGAAAAAAGGCAAGAACCTATTGATCTCAAAGGGTACCATGATTGATTCAAATATTCTTGCAGGGATTTCTGTAGCTCACCTTGAAGGAATTGTTCTGAGTGATTCCAGCCTGACTGAAAAGATACATGATGTCCTTGAACAATACAGGCAACAACGTGAGTCTTGCAGAATAGTGTTTGAGCATAAAACGAGCAGATACGAAAAAGGCGATGATCTTCTTCCTGGTGTAATTAAACTGGTCAAGGTTTATGTGGCCATGAAGCGTAAGCTTTCAGTCGGTGACAAAATGGCAGGTCGTCATGGTAATAAGGGCGTTGTATCCAGAATTCTTCCACAGGAAGATCTGCCATATTATGAAGATGGTACGATGGTTGATATGGTCCTCAATCCACTCGGTGTGCCTTCGAGGATGAACGTAGGGCAAATTCTGGAAATTCATTTGGGTTGCGCTGCAAAAGGCCTTGGTGATCAGATTAATACCTTACTCGAAGAGCAAAAGTTTAAAGATCTGCGAGACAAGATTAAGCGGATATTTAATGATTCGTCAGTTCAGGATATGATTGATAACATGGATGATAAAGAGCTTTATGATTTTGCTGATAATTATAGAGAAGGAGTTCACATGGCAACACCGGTTTTTGATGGAGCCAGGGAAAACGAAATCAAAACTCTTTTATCTGAGGCAGCGCTTAGCACATCCGCACAGAGTACATTATATGACGGTCGTACAGGAGAGCCTTTTAAAGGAAAAATTACGGTTGGGGCAATGTATATGCTGAAGCTTCATCATCTTGTTGATGACAAGATACATGCCCGATCAATCGGTCCTTATTCACTTGTAACCCAGCAACCTCTCGGAGGAAAGGCCCAGTTTGGAGGTCAGCGTCTTGGAGAGATGGAAGTTTGGGCTATGGAGTCTTATGGAGCAGCTAATGCTCTGCAGGAGTTTATAACGGTAAAGTCTGATGATATGGCTGGAAGGACACGTATGTATGAAAAGATTGTAAAAGGTCAAAACGTGCTTGAACCGGGCTTGCCTGAGTCTTTCAAGGTTCTGACAAAGGAGTTGCAGAGTTTGGGGCTTGATATAATGCTCATGGAGAAGGATTAAGGACTCACTCAAAAATTACGGAAGGAAGTAAAATGGAAACTCTATATGATTTCTTCGCCAAACCCATAGATCCAAGGCATTATAAAGGTATACAGATTAAATTGGCATCGCCTGAGAAGATCCTGGAGTGGTCGCATGGGGAGATCGAAAAGCCGGAGACAATCAACTATCGAACCTTCAAACCGGAACGTGATGGACTCTTTTGTGCCAAAATTTTTGGTCCGATAAAGGACTATGAGTGCAATTGTGGTAAGTACAAGCGCATGAAGCACAGGGGTGTTGTTTGTGAAAAATGCGGTGTTGAGGTTATTCAGTCTAAGGTTAGAAGGGAAAGGATGGCGCATATACAACTCGCTACACCTTGTTCCCATATATGGTTTTTGAAAAGCCTTCCAAGCAAGCTTTGCAACTTGCTTGATATGACACTAAAAAATATGGAAAAAGTATTATATTTTGACAGTTATATTGTAATAGATCCCAAGGATACCAGCCTTAGCCAGGGCCAACTTCTGTCTGATGATAAATATTACGAGGCGCTTGAAGAGTTCGGTGCAAAATTTGAAGTCGGGATAGGAGCCGAATCAATCAAGAAATTACTTGAGGG
>JAJSZO010000160.1:1831-6126 GCA_030262795.1 Deltaproteobacteria bacterium
CCGGATCTCAGGCTCCATCAGTGCGGCTTGCCGAAGAAAATGGCGCTGGAGTTGTTCAAACCTTTTGTTTATTATCGGCTTGAGCAGAAAGGGCTTGTTTCTACTGTAAAAAGCGCCAAGAAAATGGTGGAAAAAGGAACTCCGGATGTCTGGGATGCGCTGGATGAAGTGGTAAAAGAGTATCCGGTAATGTTAAACCGTGCTCCCACACTCCATCGTCTCGGCATTCAGGCATTTGAGCCTATTCTTATCGAAGGCAAAGCCCTGCAGCTTCATCCTCTTGTTTGTACGGCATTTAATGCTGACTTTGATGGTGATCAAATGGCTGTTCATATTCCTCTTTCTGTCGAAGCCCAGGTTGAGTGCAGGATATTAATGCTTTCAAGTAACAATATCCTTTCCCCTGCAAATGGGAGTCCAATTATTGTACCAAGTCAGGATATAGTTCTTGGTATATATTATATGACAAGAGAGATGGAAGAAGCCAGGGGAGATGGAAAGAAATTTGCCAGCCCTGAAGAAGTCCGCGTTGCGTACGATGCAGGCGCCATTGATCTCCATGCTAAAATTACTGTCCGTATTAATAAAAAGAGATTTGACACGACCGTTGGACGCATTCTGCTTTGGGAAATCAT
Organism: Deltaproteobacteria bacterium; assembly: GCA_030262795.1. GTDB lineage: Bacteria > Desulfobacterota > Desulfobacteria > Desulfobacterales > ETH-SRB1 > B13-G4. Next base: position 2,467 of record JAJSZO010000160.1, read on the forward strand.
ACCTAAGGATAACATCATTTTAATGCGCCGGATCATGGTTTCCTCAGAAGAAGAGGCGAAAACCGTTTATAATAAGCTGCAAAAAGGAGCAAGCTTTGTTGACATGGTACGTCAATATTCACAGAGCCTTGACAAAAGGAATGAGGGTGTTCTTGGTTTGTTTAGAAAGGATGAGTTCAAGAGGATATATCGGGCAAATACTGAAGATATTAATACAATATTTTCTCTTAAACAGGGAGAGAACAGCGATATAATTTATTTTGATGAAGCATATCATATTTTTGAAATTATAAAAAAGCAGCCCGGGATACCTTTTAATCTGATCAACAAAGTAATGGATAAAAAAGCTCTACGTGATTTTGTTGATTATGCTTACAGGAATATAGGATCAAAAGCTACTGTCATACTTTCCGACAGATTGAAGGATATCGGCTACAAATATTCAACAGAGGGAGGCTTATCTATTTCGATTGATGCCATGATAATTCCTTCTGCGAAATGTGAAATTCTGGAAATGGCCGAAAAACACGTTGCTGAGATGAACAGACAATATATTGAGGGACTCATTACTCAAGGTGAAAAATATAATAAAGTCGTTGATATATGGGCAAAAGCAACTGACGATGTTGCTGATGAGATGATGGAATCCATGAAAATGGTTCCTGTGATTAATAAAAAAGGCAAACCTGTTCTCGGGAAGAACAACCAGCCTGTTTTAACTGAAAGCTTCAATCCAATTTATATGATGGCGGATTCAGGTGCCAGGGGCAGCAAAGACCAGATGCGTCAGCTTGCGGGTATGCGTGGTCTTATGGCAAAGCCATCAGGAGAAATCATAGAAACTCCAATAACTGCTAATTTCAGAGAGGGCCTTTCAGTGCTTCAATATTTTATTTCGACCCATGGTGCAAGAAAAGGCCTTGCTGATACTGCATTAAAAACGGCAAACTCGGGATATCTTACCAGGCGCCTTGCTGATGTCGCTCAGGACTGTGTGATTATGGAAGAGGACTGTAAAACAATGATGGGCGTTGAGGTTGAATCTCTTGTGGAAGGCGGAGAGATTATCCAGCGTTTGGGAGAGCGTATTCTCGGACGTGTTGCATTGGAAGATATACTTGATCCCTTTACAGATGAAGTGCTTTTAAAAGCCGGAGAAGATGTAGATGAGGCGGCTGTAACAAAAATTGAAGAAGCCGGTTTGACTAGCGTTAAAATCAGATCTGTTCTTACATGCAAGACAAAACGTGGTGTTTGTGCCAGGTGCTATGGCCGTGATCTTTCACATGGCGCAATGGTTGAAATGGGCCAGGCCGTTGGTATCTTGGCAGCCCAATCTATTGGTGAACCCGGAACTCAGCTTACAATGCGTACATTTCATATTGGTGGAACAGCAAGTCGGAGAGTTGAGCAGGCTGATATCAGATCTCAAGTAGATGGAATAATACGTTGTGTTGATCTGAATATAGTAGAAAATGTTGATAAACAATCTATTGTTATGAATCGGCGCGGTGGCGAATTAGTTATTATTGGTGAAGCCGGACGAGAGAGAGAACGGTTTTCCGTTATCTATGGCGCCCACATTGAAGTTAAAGACGGACAAAAGGTCAAAGCCGGAGATCTTTTAGCGACATGGGATCCATTTACAACACCAATTATTACAGAGGTTGATGGAATCGTAAAATTTGGAGATGTTATACCGGGCAAAACCCTGCAGGAGAAAGTTGATCCTGCAACCGGAAAGTCAAGTCGTACTATCATTGAATCAAGAAGTATTGATGAGCGGCCGAGAATTTCTATAAAAAGCAAATCTGGAAAAACAGTTAAAATCCCGGGCTCAAAGGGGATGGCGCGATATATGCTGCCATTGGGAGCTATTTTGCTTGTTGAAGAAGGTGATCAGATTCATGCCGGCAGCGTTATTGCAAAGCTTCCGCGTGCAACTACCAAGACCAAAGATATTACAGGCGGTCTTCCAAGAGTTGCCGAACTTTTTGAGGTGCGCAAACCAAAAGAAATAGCTGTGTTGAGCGCAATTGACGGATATGTTTCAATTGCCAAGGCAACAAAAAAAGGTAAGCAGAGAATAACGGTTACTCCTGTTGATGTTGGTGAAAAGAAGGAATATCTGATCGCACAAGGCAAGCATATAAATGTTTACGAAGGAGATTATATAAGGGCAGGCGAATCTTTGATTGGTGGTTCAGCGCTACCTCAGGATATATTGAATATAAAGGGAGATATCGCATTAGCTCGTTATATAGTTGATGAAGTTCAGGAAGTATACCGTTTGCAGGGCGTGAGAATAAATGACAAGCATATTGAGGTAATCGTAAGGCAGATGATGAGACGCGTTAAGATCCTTGAAACCGGTGACACTGAATTTATTTATGAGGAGCAAGTAGATAAAGTAAGATTTGAGGATATGAACAAAGAGGTGATCAAGAAAGGTGGAAAACCTGCTGTGGCTGAATCGCTTATTCTGGGAATTACCAAGGCTTCTCTCAGCACCGAAAGTTTTATTTCTGCGGCTTCGTTTCAAGAAACAACGAAAGTTCTCACAGATGCGAGTATCGCAGGGAAAAAAGATCCTCTTATGGGGCTTAAAGAAAATGTTATTATGGGCAGACTTATTCCCGCAGGTACAGGGTTGCCTATATACACTAATGTCGAGGTTGTCTCGACGTAAATTTTTCACATAAAAAGCTTGACAATATTATGTTATGAATATAAATAAATCTTTTTTGTCAGCATGTAAAATAGAAATACTAATAAAGGCTTTTAAGGGGAAAATATGCCGACCATTAACCAGTTAGTCAGAAAGGGCAGGAAGCGAATTAAAAAGAAGACCAATACGCCGGCTTTGAGGGGGGCTCCGCAAAAGAGAGGAGTGTGTACACGCGTATATACTTCAACACCTAAAAAGCCTAATTCAGCTTTGCGTAAAGTTGCAAGGGTCAGACTAACTACAGGAGTAGAAGTTACGGCTTATATACCCGGTATAGGGCATAATCTTCAGGAGCACTCGGTAATTTTGGTTCGTGGAGGTCGTGTAAAGGATTTGCCCGGTGTAAGGTATCATGTTGTAAGGGGTATTCTTGATACACTAGGGGTCACGGACCGCAGGCAGGGAAGATCAAAATACGGAGCGAAGAAGCCTAAATAATTTAATATTATGGTGTAGATAAATGCCCAGAAGAAGAGAAGTGCCTAAGAGAATAACTATACTTGATTCCAAATATAATAATAAACTTGTATCAAGATTTATAAAATCTATGATGCGGGATGGAAAAAAGAGCGTAGCCGAGAGGATGTTATACAGAGCATTTGATATCATTGAAAAAAAGACAAATGAATCTCCAGTCAAGATTTTTGAAAAGGCAATTGATAATGTCAGACCGTTAATTGAAGTTAAGTCAAGACGGGTGGGCGGCTCAACTTATCAGGTTCCTACAGAAATCAGACCATCCCGTCGGACGGCTCTCGGTATTAGATGGATTATAGGTATTGCGCGCAAAAGATCTGAAAAAAGTATGGATAAAAAAATGGCTGGAGAATTATTAGATGCCGCTAATAACAGAGGCGCTTCTGTCAAGAAAAGAGAAGATACGCATAAAATGGCTGATGCAAACAAAGCATTTGCTCATTATCGCTGGTAAC
>JAJSZO010000161.1 GCA_030262795.1 Deltaproteobacteria bacterium
GAGATAGCCGGGAAAAAGATAGAAAACATGATTGATTTCATTGCTGATAAAGACATGCCGCGTGTACTCAGGATGGCATTAAACAGCTTGTTGAATGGTCTTTGCCTCAGAATGAAGTAATATTTATATCGAATATCCGGAGTTTTGTTTTTTCATTGATATACCTCGGAAGGTTATAAATTGCGTTTTTTTCGGTGAGCGATGAGCATCAAGAGCAAGGCGCGAAGGTGCGGAATAGCAAGCTATTTCAAGCCTGAGCAACACAGCTATTGATGTTCATGGCCAGCGAAAAATCGTAATTTGTGGCCTTTCGAGGTATAAATTCAGGGAAAAGTGTAATTTTTAAAATAAGTTTCAGGTGCCTTTAAGGTGTAAAAGGAAATCCCGTGAAAATCGGGAGCGAGCCCGTCGCTGTAATCGGGGACGAAAACCGCAAAATGTCACTGTCCACTTTAAGCTGGATGGGAAGGCGCGGCAAGTAGCATGATCCGAGAGTCAGAAGACCTACCTGAAAAATTGTTTGGCAACCTCGCGGACAGGGGGGACTAATCAGTAAGCGTTTGAGGATAAAAAAGGCAATCCCCAGATTGATTCATCGGTCCGGGGATTTTTTTTGGGGAACAGGGATAATTGATGAAATTAAAAGTTTGCAACTTCTTACTCGTTTTATTCAGCATTTTTTTATTCAATTGACGGCAGGATGGGCAATGGAGGGGTCAGATAAGATTGTGGTTACTGCTCGGGAAATCGAAAAAATGAATGTGCGGAGTATGCCCGATCTTTTGAATCAGATTCCCGGGCCGAATACAGCTTTAAGATGCTGAGTTTTTTTTGCAGGGTAAAGAATATATTTGATAAAAACTATTACTATGGCGATGGTTATCCCGCGCCGCCAAGGACATGGATAGCAGGAGTCGGTTGTCAATTCTAACAGGACTCCGCCAGGATTCGGGATGTAATTTTTTCACAAATTTATCAGAATTAATATGTGTGGAAACCGGTTTTTAAAAATTTTATATTTCAGCGGCATCATCAGTATTATGGTAATTGCTAACGCGTTTGCAGGTGAACAGGCTTATATGCTGGACGAAATAGTGGTAAGTGCCACCAAAGATGAAAAAAAAATATTTGACCTGGCAACTCCCATGGAAGTGGTTTCATCAGGAGAAATTGAGAAAAATACCCCGACAAACCCGGCCCAGGTTTTACAAAGGCTGCCCGGTGTTTCCATGTCGACAGCAGGGCTTTGGAATGTGAATCCCACGATCAGAGGATTAACTCAAGGCCGGACCCTGGTTTTGATTGACGGCGACAGGGAAAGCAATAATATCTGGAGGCAGTGGGCTCCGGTCACACCGATTATTGATATGGGAGAAATTGAACGAATAGAAGTAATTAAGGGACCTTCCTCGGTATTATACGGCACAGATGCTTTGGGTGGCGTGATAAATATTATTACCAAAATGCCCGATTTTGCGCTTGAAGATGAATGGACTTTCAACAATGTGGCGGAAGGGATCTATTCTTCAGTTGACGAAGGCTGGTACGGCCGCTATTGCTTGAGCGGAGGTGGACACGGGTTTGACTTTATGCTGGGTGCTTCAGGCCGGGATAATGATAATTATGAGGATGGTGCTGGAGATGAAGTAAATAATTCACAATTTAAAAATCAGTCTTTTGATTTTAAATCCCATTATTATTTTAATCCTGATCATTTTGTAACCGTGGAGATAAGGGATAATGAAATTGATGATATGGGAGTTACCTTTAAACCGAATTCTCCTTATTTTCATTTTACCGAGTATGATAACCAAACATATAAATTAGCCTATGATGGAAAAAATACAGGTTTTTTTGATTCTGTCCATTCCAAGGTTTTCCATACAAAGCAGGAAAGAAGTGTTGACGGAAAGGCCTTTTCAGATGATCAGAAGAAGTATTCTTTAAAAACAAGCCATGTGGATACGCAATCAACCGGTGTAAACCTGCATACCTTTATTAATATAAAAGACAACCAAAGGCTGCTTACAGGTTTTACTTATTCACATGAAACATCAAGTTCAGACGAAACATTAAAGATGTTTAAGATTGCAACTGACCAGCAAACAAAACAGATAGATTTTGAGCCGGTACCGGATGCAGAGACTGATTTATATGGTGTTTTTGCTCAGGATGAAATTTTTATCGGTGATAAAACCACTCTAACCTTAGCTGCCAGATATGATCATATTGAAATGTCCAGCAAGGACTTGCCATTTAAAATGGTAGATTACAAACCGGAAGGGCCGAAGGAAGGATTGGATATCATTGATGTGTCTGATGAAAAGTTCAATGCCTTTACTTATAATTTGGGTCTTCTATATGCATTGACTCCCAATGTTCATCTTACGGCAAATACCAGCTCAGGGTTCAGAGCACCGACAGTTATGGAGCTGTATGCCATCCGCTGGGGGTCAAAGTCAGTTTATTGGGGCAACCCGAATCTTGATCCGGAACATTCGTATAATTTTGACCTGGGCGCTAAGCTGAACTATCAGAAATTCAGGGGCATGTTTAATATTTATTATAACCAGTTCAAAGACTTTATAGATACAAAACGGTTTCCCGATGAGATCTGGATGGGCAAGCCCACGGATAAGTATATCAATATCAGCGACGCGGAACTCTACGGTTTTGAAGCTTCGGCCGAACATGATCTTCTCGCATGGCTGACGCTTTTCGGCAACATAGCATACGTTACAGGTAAAGATACTGACACCGATGATTATTTAAGCAGCATTCCGCCTTTAAATGGTTTGGCAGGTGTAAGGTTCCATATAGAGAATGGCAAGAAAAAGTACTGGCTGGAACTGGAAGGTCAATTCTTTGACAAGCAGGATCGCACGGCTTCTGATGAAGAAGATACAGCAGGCTATTCTATTTTTAACATCAGAAGCGGAATGAAATTACCGATTGGTTATTTTGAAAATATTACCCTTACTTTAAATGTTGAAAATCTTTTTGATAAAAAATACCATGATCATCTGAGATTGCACGAACACTCCCTTTATGAACCTGGTCTTAATATCCTGGCCGGCCTCAAGGTTGAATTTTAGGAGAATTTGGCATCCTTCAAAATAGTTTACAGTTCTAGTGCTTCTCGTTCCCATGCTTCAGCATGGGAACGAGGAATATATATTGAAAAATGCCTTTATCAATTAAGCTCAACAATCGAATTGTTTTTAATAAACCCCGATCCTGGCATTAAAGATATCTATGGTGGCAATGCCTACCGGCAGAGACCTACGTTAAAGCAACTTAACCAAGGTAGCCACAATCGCTGCCTGTGCCACAAGCATACCGGCTACCCATTTGATGATATCGGCTCTAATGTCGGCCAGGCGTTCATCAAGGTATTGCCGTGTAACCAAGCGTTCATTCACTATTTCAGCGATAATTTTTGTTTGTTCCGCGGCCTGTTCTTCAGTAAAGCCTACAGCCTTTAATCTTTTAACATTTTCAAATGTATCAAACACGATAGATGTCATAGTTAACCTCCAAAATAAGATTAGGAACGTGGACGAATTAACTTCCGCAAGTAGGCGCACAGATTTAGGTCAGGTTTGTTCGATCTAAAATCACAAAAGTCGAAGGAATAGCGAGCTATTTCAAGATTTTTGTGATTGTAGATCGGGCAAAGATGGCCTGATGCTGTGATGCATAGTTGCGGAAGTTATTTCATCCACGTTTCTTATCACGGATACGATAAATATGGCAATAACAAATTAAAAGATGAAGTCGGCAGGGAGAACGCTGGCAACTTGTAAGCTTAAAGGCTGAAGTTGCAGTAGCCATAGCACACTGAATTATAAATATCGTACACTTGGCTATATTGCATAAGGGTTCGCACAAAAATAAGTTCGCAATTTTAAGAGTTGAGGCGCCCGTATGGCAAGGCGCGAAAGCGCAGGAATATCAGGATATTCCGAGCTTTCGCAACACATCAAATTTGTCTTGACATTGATGCAGTTTTTTGCATATAGTAATAAAAAGTTACACGATGCCCCAAGGGGCTTAATAGGGAATCCCGTGCGAATCGGGAGCGGGCCCGCCGCTGTAATCGGGGACGAACGCTGCAATTGATGCCACTGCCCGGCAAAAGACGGAAGGGAAGGCGCGGCAAGTAGAATGATCCGAGAGCCAGAAGACCTGTCTGTAATATATATATACAGCATTTTCGTGGACAGGGGTGTTGATTAAGGACTCGTCCAAAAATAACTTTACATTTTGATGCGCCGATCCATCCCGCATGACTGCGTTGCTCGTCGGTTAAATAGCTCTCGCTATTCACCCTCCTTGCGTCTTGTCATGCGAACGCCTCGACACCTCAAAATGTAAATTTATTTTTGGGCAAATCCTAAAAATTTTGCGGATAAAAAAGGGATATCCCCAAACTCATGCTTTGAGTTTGGGGATTTTTTTTGGGGGGGAAAAGGCGATACAAAATTGATTTTGCCGGCTAACATATCAATAAGTATTTTTTATCTTGCTGCTGTTTTCTATGCAGCAAGTTTGATTGTACTCCTATTGCCGAAAAAGCATGGTCTGTAGTTTTTCTCTGTATGGCCGCTCTAATCTTAGGAACGTGGACGAAATAACTTCCCCAACTATGCATCACAGCTTCAGGCCGTCTTTGCCCAAATCTGTGCGTCTACTTGGGGAAGTTAATTCGTCCACGTTTCTTATCCAAAAGGAGGTTCGGGTTAACCGGCATTTTTTGTTACCACCGGGCTTCCTGAAAGTCAAAGATGAACATAAATGTGATTTGTGTTCGTGATGCGTGAAATCGTAAAACGTGTACGTTAAACGTTATAACAGGAGGTCCAAAATGAGAAAGCTTTTTAAGACAATGACGATATTATCGGTGTTAATTACATTCCTGGCTCTGCCGGTAATCGGTTTTGCTGAGGAATATACGACTGGCGAAGAGGTTAAGAAGGAAAAAAAGAAAACAGTTGAATTGGAAGAGGTAGTAGTTACGGCAACCAGGACGGAAACAGATGTGGATAGCGCGCCTGCCAGCGTTACGGTTATCTCAAAAGAAGATATGAAATTCAGAGATATTCACACAATAGATGATGCATTAAAATTTGAAAGCGGGATCTATAAAGGACAACTTCGAGGATTGTCTTCTTCGAAAACCCTGGTCATGTTAAATGGTATGCCATTAAACAGTGGTTGGTTTGGTGGTATAAGATGGGACAACATTGCAACGGAAAACGTGCAGAGTGTCGAGATTATTCGTGGTCCATCCTCGGCGTTGTATGGGGGTAATGCAATGGGTGGAGTGATAAATATCATTACTTCCGCACCGAAGAAGTTTGAGGCAAAAATAGAAGCAGGTTATGGCAGCGATGAAACTGTTCGTTACAGCTTTCATATTGGCGACCGTTTTATGGATAAACTAAGCCTCAGGTTGGGTTACGAGTCTGAAGAAACAGACGGTTATCCCACCAGGTTGGTTCAAAGAAGCATTTCATCTTCATCCGGTTCAGGAACATTGACAGGCGGCTATGGAATGCTCAGTAGATCAGGAAAAAGAAAATGGGTGGCCGGCAATGAGGGGGAGCGTTATGAAGAACGGTGGAATGTTAATCTTAATGCCGCATATGATCTGACCGATACAGGGAGCCTTGCCCTTGATTTTCAAATGGGACATAGAGAACATGGTTATGATCATCCCCATACTTACCTGCAAGATGCAAGCGGCAATCAGGCCTTTAGCGGAAGTGTTGATGTGGGAAATGGCGAAAATATCAGTGTGTCTCCTTCAAACTACATCAAGTCCGGAATAAGAGTGATCAAGACCCCGTCATATATGCTGACTTACAGGGAGTTGTTCGGATCAGTTGGCTTTACAGGCAAAGTCGGCTACCAGCACGAGGATATGTGGTATACGTCACCTAAAGCCAAGGGTTCCGATAACTATGAAAATGCCCCTGGAATCGTGAGGGAATTTGATACGGATGTTTGGTTCAGCGATTTGCAGACCAATATTCCAGTTGGTGACAGCCATCTCTTAACATCCGGTTTCTATTTTCGTTGTAACGATTTTGATCAGGGTGAGTTT
>JAJSZO010000162.1 GCA_030262795.1 Deltaproteobacteria bacterium
AATGATTCTATTGCAAAGGCTGCATTTATCATGATTCAGGCTGACGTCAACCTGATCCCGGTGATGGAGGGTGAGATAGTAAGAGGTGTCCTGCGCATGAGCGACGTTTTTAATGAGCTAACCGAAATTGTGGTAGAATAAGGGAGGTGTAAGATGGTTGAAAAGAAAAAACCGATTGCTAAAGGGCCTGGCCTCCCGGAGATGCCTGATGAGATTTTGATTTCTCCTGAAAAGCCTGCATTAGACTGGAAGCGCCTGCTTTTTATGGGAATAGGGATTGCCCTGTTTATAATTGTATATTATTCTTCGCAATGGCCGGACGCCATTGATCCTGCGGGAAAGCATTTTGTTTTGTCAAACGCGGGCAAGGGAGCGTTGGCCGTGTTTCTGCTGGCCAGCACCTGGTGGATATTTGAGGTCGTGCCGATCGGTGTGACCAGTCTCATGATTGGGGTGTTGCAGGCCCTCTTTCAGGTCAGATCCGCCAAAGAAGCTTTTAAGGATTTCATGGACCCATCGGTTATGTTTATCTTTGGTTCAATAGTCATCGGCATGGTCTTTACCAAGACTGGCTTGACCAAACGTCTCGCGTATAAGATGCTGGAGATTGTAGGAGAAAAGACCAGCATGATCTATCTCGGCTGTTTTGTGACGACAGCGGCCCTGACTCACGTCATGGCCCATACAGCGGTAGCCGCCACTATATTCCCTTTGCTTATGGCCATCTATGCCCTGTACGGAGAAGGTGATAAACAGACCAAGTTCGGCAAGGGGCTTTTTATCGGCATGGCCTATGTGGCTGGTGCAGGCAGTATCGTAACTCTTTTGGGCGCAGCACGCGGGGCTGTGGCCATCGGGTTTTATAATGATATCATGAATAAGGATATAAGCTTTTTTCAACTCACATATTATATGTTTATCCCTGGCTGGCTGATGACTTTTGCCTTGTGGGGTTTTTTCATGGTCTTTTTTAAACCGGAGAAAAAAACCATTCCCGGACTCCGTAAGAAAGCAAGAGAACTCAATGCCCAATTGGGAAAGATTACCAAGGATGAAATTTTAGCCATCGTTGTTGTCGTTTCGGTGATCGTTTTCCTGGCTTTGCGGTCATTTATACCGGAATTGAAGATATTTCATAAAACAGCGATTGTTTTGCTTTCAACTGTAATATTCTTCCTTACAAAGATTCTTGATCAAAGTGACCTTGAGGAGATCCCCTGGAATATTATACTGTTGTTTGCCGGTGCCATGAGCATCGGTTTTTGTCTCTGGGAAACAGGCGCTGCCAAATGGATGGCAGTAAACTGGCTGGTGATGTTTCAGGATTCCCCGGGTTTTGTGTTTATCCTGGGTATTGCTTTTTTTGTGATGATCATGACAAACTTTATCATGAACGTAGCAGCCATCGCTATTTCACTTCCTGTGGCTTTGGTAATTGCTCCCTACCTCGGCGTGGCCGGAGAGGTCATACTCTATGCGTCACTCGTAACAGCGGGTATGCCGTTCCTTCTACTGGTGGGTGCGGCTCCAAACGCTATAGCCTATGATTCAAAGCAGTTTACCACGGGCGAATTTTTTCTATACGGCATTCCAGCCAGTATAATGCTGATGGCCGTGGTAGCCCTGTGCGTAATGGTGATCTGGCCGATTCTAGGCATGCCGATTTCGCTGCCTACACCGTAGCAAATGAAGTGAAAGCAGTTTGGACTTTTAGAGGCTATTTCAGTAGGCTATGTACAGATGGTTCATGCCCTTCCAACCGGCCTTTTGGGTCGCGCTTAGTCGCCTACTGAAATAGGCTCTTATAAGCCGGATAGCTTTTACGGTATGTTCTGTTTCATTGGTTCTATTGGTCTTAATTAGTTGGATTTGTTCTAGTGCCTGAACAAAAACTGCTAATTAAACCAATGGGGTCAATGGAACTAATAAAAGTGCAAAGCGACTAAAAGGATGCCTGACTATTCATCAGTTTTAATTTATACCGGAGGTCTAAACGGAACGTCATGTCACAGCGTTATTTCTTTCCTGCAATGCAGCTTTTTCAAAAAGCGGCAACCATCTGACTATCTCGTATTTTCAAACAAAAAACCTTGAGCACAATGTACAAACAATGTACAAATGACTGTGACTTGCCTTTTCGGCTGGAACGGGGCTCTTGACAAGAAAAAGAGGATTAAGAGATGGCTAAAATCAAGAATCTAAAAGGACTAATGATTCCCATTACAGATTATCCCCACATGCCGTATTGGGCCACCCTGGAAGAGGCTATTGTTCTGCTGAATTTTTCTTATGAGACAGCCCATGACACTATTCTGGTTTTTGATGAGTCTTATAAACTCATTGGTGTTTTAGACCAGAAAAAAATTTTGAGAAATATTCATCCGGGGTTCTCAAAACTTTCACCGGAAAAAGTTTCTGATGACTGGGAAAAGCTTATATCAACTCATAAGCTTGATAAACTTAAAAAACCGATAAAAGATTTTATTACTCCATTGAACATAATTGTAGATGTCAAAGAGCATGCCCTGAACGTAGCCCATCTCATGCTTAAACACAATATAGATCTGATAGCTGTTAAAGAGTCGGAAAATGTGGTAGGGGTAGTGAAACTGCATGATATATTTCATGAAATTGCAGCGTTTATTCTCAAGTTTTGAAGTATAAACTCTTAGATAATTCCTGCCTGTAAAGGGGATTTGAGGGATCGAATGCGTAGTTTATTAAGCATATTCAAAAAGATCAAGTTTAAGAAGGCCGACATTTCCAAAGCATCTCATCCTGATAGCGTGTCATTTAAAGAAAGATACGGTTGCTTTCAGCAACTCCTCGCCGATAATAAGTCCATTCTGGAGACAATGGCGGATATGGAGGAAAAGCTCTCAGGGGATTATATGCTTGATATGCATTATGTTGATACCAAGTGTAATATTCTGGTAGAAAAGGTTCAAAGTATCATAGAAAATCTTAATACCCTCTCAAACGATAAATATCCTGGCCTCTATGATGCATTTGAAAAAATTAACTCTGTAATCGAAAATACCCTTATCAAAAATATTGAGATTCCGGTAACGGATTTCACCATACCTTTTGAAGATGTAACAAAAGATATGGTGCGCAGTGTAGGTGGCAAGAATGCCAATTTAGGGGAAATTAACAACAGGCTTAATCTACCGGTACCCAAGGGCTTTTGCATAAGCGCTCATGCCTTCAAGAGATTTATGGATTATAATGAGTTGGTAGATAAAATTAATGTTTCCGCGGTAGATACAAACAGTATGGAAGATCTCACCAGGGTAAGCAAGGCAGCGCAAAATCTGGTTCTGAATGCCAGTGTTCCCCCTGATTTAGAAAAAAGCATATCAGATGCCGCTTTGGAACTGGAAAGAAAGGCAGGTCACAAGACTGGCGGATTCTATACATCCGTCAGGAGCAGCGCCATCCATGAGGATGCCCAATTTACTTTTGCAGGTCAGTACAAGACCGCTCTTAACATTGCGCCGAAAGACGTAGTTTCAGCATATGTTGAGATTATCGCCAGTTTGTTTACCTCAAGGGCCATATTCTATTGTAAAAGCAAAGGTTTTCATGTAGAAGATATGGTTATGGCTGTTGGAGTGGTTGAAATGATTGATGCCAAGGCAAGCGGGGTTGTTTATTCGCGCGATCCTATGGATGAAGACAGTCGGGGGATCATAATCAATGGGGTTTGGGGCCTGGGAAAATATGCTGTTGATGGTATAGTAAAACCACATAGTTATGTGATCTCAAGAGACATTTCCGCACCCATTTTGGAAAAAAAGCAACCCGTGCAGCCGTTTATGCTCATATGTGGCCTTGAAGGGGGCGCAATAGATGTCAGGGTGCCGGATTATATAAAACGAATGCCGTGTATTTCCGATGAACAAGCAATCACCCTTGCCGAATATGCCATGGTACTTGAAAAACACTATGGGAAACCACAGGATATAGAATGGGCGCTTGATTTGAACGATAATCTTCTTATTCTGCAGTCAAGACCACTTCGGATTATAGCGAAAAAACAGAGCAAGCCTGTTCCCAGATATTTACCGGGTCATAAAATTTTGATCAATAAGGGGCAAATTGCCTGCAAAGGTGTTGGCGCGGGAAAGGTGCATTTTGTCACCAATGACGAAGAACTAAATAGCTTTCCGGAAGGGGCTGTTCTTGTGGCCAAACACACTTCTCCGAGGTTTGTGACTGCTATGAATAAGGCCAGCGCTATTATTGCAGATGTAGGAAGCCCTATAGGACATATGGCATCAATTGCCAGAGAGTATAGTGTGCCCACTATTCTTAATGCCGGGATAGCTATGAAGACCTTGAAGGCCGGCCAGGAAATTACCGTTGATGCGATTAATGTAAATATTTATGAGGGGCGTATAGAGCAACTTCTTAAGGCAGAAAAAAAAGATGACACTTTTAAGGATACCGTTGTTTTTGAGGTATTAAGAGGTGTTTTGCAGAGCCTGGTACCTCTGAACCTTATCTATCCTGAGGATGAGAAATTTAGTCCACAATATTGTGAAACCTTTCATGACATAACCCGGTTTGCCCATGAAAAGGCGATGAATGAGATGTTCAAGCTCGGTGAAGGCGCACATCAAAAGAAGGGCGGGGCAGTGAAACTAATAGTCAAGCTTCCTCTTGATATACGTGTGATAGACCTGGGTGGTGGTGTGGAAAATGCTTCAGACAGGATTAAAGTCGATAATATTGCTTGCATTCCCATGAAGGCTCTCCTGAAAGGGATGATGTCCATAGAATGGCCGGGCCCTCCACCTGTAAATGTAAAAGGCCTGCTCAGTGTAATTGCCAGTACCGCTATGCAGCCCAATCCCGAGCAGTCATTATCGGAACCCAGCTTTGCTGTGATATCCAAAGAATACATGAACTTCAGCATCAGGCTCGGTTATCATCTGCAGACCCTTGAGGCTTATGCAGGTGACTCCATCAATGATAACTATATCCGTTTCTTGTTCAGAGGTGGCGGAGCATCCCATGACAGACGTGCCAGAAGGACCAGGCTCATAAAGGAGCTGTTAGAAAAGATAGATTTTCGTGTTGACAGGACCGGCGATGTTCTGGATGGCAGGGTGACCAAGTATGACAGAACTACTATTGAGAAAAAACTGGGTGTAATGGCCAAGTTGACCGCATTCACCAAACAATTGGATATGACGCTGTTTAATGACTCTGTTGTAGACTGGTATGTCAAGGAATTCATCAAGAAACATTATGTCGAGTAAACCAAACGTGAAGCGTATTAGGAACGTGGACGAAATAACTTCCCCAACTATGCATCACAGCTTCAGGCCGCCTTTGTCCGATCTCAAATCACAAAAATATTGAAATAGCTCGCTATTCCATCAACTTTTGTGATCTGAGCCTATATTTGAGATTTGGGCAAATTCGACCCAAATCTGTGCGTCTACTTGGGGAAGTTAATTCGTCCACGTTCCTTAGGAACCTATGGGATGAACCTGTAGATCTTCACATATTTGATTTCAAAAGAATCCCCAGAATTCCCATCTATCCCCTTTAAAAAAGGGGAAGGGGGAATTTCATGGGGGACAAATACGACCATGAAGGTCGGAAGGTGGACCAAAAATGGCACCTAATCTCACCACAAAGGAGGAGTTGTTAGAAGCCAACAGGTTTCTTAACAGTATTTTGAATGGTATCAAAGACACAATGATGGTTGTTGACAGAGATTATAGAATAGAAGAAGTAAATGAATCATTTGCAGGAAAAGCCGGCAAACCAAAGCATGAACTTCTTGGCAAACGTTGTTATCGGCTTCTTCACCATTTGAACAAACCCTGTGTCCACAATCATCCCTGCCCGGTGAAAGATGCATTCAAAACAGGTAAAACTGCCGAGGTGCTTCATATATATCTTGAAGGGCCTAAGGTTGCATATTCCAGGATCATAGCCTATCCAATATTGAATGACCGGGGCAAGGTTACACGAGTGATTGAATTGGAAAGAGACGTCACCGAATGGAAAAAAACTGGTGACCATTTGTATAATATGCAAAAGCTGGCATTCCTGGGAAAGTTGGCGGCTG
>JAJSZO010000163.1 GCA_030262795.1 Deltaproteobacteria bacterium
AGGCTAAACAGGGCAGGATCAATCTCGCTGATGGTGTCGTTTACCGCAAATGTAATGGCAGGCTTAGAGGTTCCGTCGGATACCTTAAATGCGCTTACTTCAGGTACCAGTTCATCTATGGCAAGGATATACTGGCCAGGTAGCGTGATTGAAGCGATTACCTTTTTGTTTGCGGTATCGACTGTTCCACCTGTGAACTGATAGCAGCCGGATTCTCCGTCCCAGCGATATATCCTGAGCCGGGATTCCTTTTCTAAGGAAAAGCCGGCCTCCTGCAACATGGTCTCTGTGTAGTCGATTGCAAGCTCAAGCGGTGTTGTAAATTCGGATATTGGATTATTGTTTTCATCTGTTACGTTTACTATAAAGACGTTTCCTATAGTCGAGGCAGTAGATTCCTCAAGAGCTTTGCTGTATGCTGTGCGTTTGCTGATGGTGCGGATATGATAGGTTCCTCTGAAGTATGGCAGGTTTGATATGTGCAGTTTTGCTCCACTGATAATGGAGTCTGCCTCTGCTTTTAGCTGCGCCCCTGCTTCACCGACAGTTCCTTGCCGGCCTCGACTACTCCGATTACGGTATCAAAAATATCCGAGACAATAGTTTTAAGCGCCTTTATATACTCTGAGATTACAGACTCAGGGTCTTTTAGATGATTTGTGATATATCCGTCTTTTTCATAAATCTGGGTTGTTATCCAACCCTTTTCCGGCGATATAAATCCTTTTTCTCCGATATATTCTATGGAGGATACCACATCTAAGTTGAGGTGAATGCCGAATTTTATGCCCGCTCCGATTTCAATGTCAAACGGGATTGATACAAGTTTTATATCCTTTTTTATCTCTTCCCATTCGACCTGACCGCTGGTTATGTCGATGATGGACTCGTGCGCTTTTTGATAGGAAGCAGGGTTAAGAACGGCATCGTGTCCGTAAAGCATGTTCCATACAAGGCCGGAGCGATTCGCAAGCTCGTTGATGGTCTCTGAATTGTTGATTTTATATGATAAAATGCTTTCTTCTATGGCAGATGTGAAAAGGATGCTGTCACCGCCTGTTCTCTTATCAAGATATTGAAAATCAAGAAAAACATTTCCGTTTGGATCGGTCTCTAAGCTTATGCTCTCCTCGCCTTCTATCTTCAGTGCAGTATAATCTACAAGATTGCCGAGATTTGCCATTGGAGTATCATTTCTCCTCTTATCACCCCAAAATTTCTGAGCTATTGAAGCTTTAAACGATCCAATGTCAAGGTTGTGGGTAACAGCCTGTGTTGTCCTTTTTGCACCGTTCAAAGCTTCCTCGCCTGTCCGTTCATAGATGTATTCGCCGTCAAACGCGGATAGATTGATATTCAAAAGGCTTCCTGCTGAAATCCCAAGGGGGTTTTTAAGTTCAATATCAAATCCGAGCGATCCTTTTCCTCCAATGGAAATTGTATTTCCTATCCCTTCTTCATAGGCGCTGAGATTGCTGATCCTTTCGATTAGCTCAGATATTATTCGATCTTTTATAATTTGATCCATCCCGAGTCTGTGAGGATTACGAGAACTGTTGAGAGCGTTTTCCAAAAAGAGCGCTGCCGAGGCAAGGAGCTGGTCATCGTGGTCAAATTGATCATTGTTAAAGAAATTCGGAAAATCGTATCTTGCAGAAATAGAGCTTCCTATATTTGCTTCAACCTCAACACCTGCATTGAGCGATGGTCGAGTCTAACACCCCATGTTTTTCCAAACAGACCGGCAGATGCTTCAATGCCAAACTCATGGCCCAATGAGTTTTCGACTTTTAGGTCAGTATTAATCCCTGTTGTGCAAAGGACTATGCTGCTGCCGATATTTTTTCCGCCATTCAGTCCGGCTCCAATTGTCTTAAGTTTTAATGGTCCTATTTTACCACCAGGGCCTCCGATTCCGAGACTCCCACCTGTTCCAAAGAGGATTTTATAGTTTTCCGTAAATTCTCTGTCAGTTACATGGACGCTGAATGCAGGGGGATTATTTACAGCAGTTGTGAGAAACGCGCCGTTTTCATCCGTTACGGTCAGGGAGTAATCTGCATCGGTTGTAACGGCAGGGGTTTCTATTTTCAGAAAACCCTGGTCATCAATATCCCCTGGAAGAACCGTCCATTCTTCTCGGTCTTGCCGGATCACTGATGTCTATCACCTGCAAACCGCTCCAATAATTTGCCACATACGCTCTGTTTCCTATTACTACCACTTCGCTGGCATAATACGGCGTATCTACAGAGCCGATGATTGTTGGATTTGAGGAATCGCTGATATCTATCACCTGCAAACCGCTCCACCCATCCGCCACATACGCCCTGTTTCCTGTTATTGCCACTCCATAGGCATAACCCGGCGTATCCACAGAGCCGATAATTCTCGGTCTTGTCGGATCGCTGATATCTATTACCTGTAACCCGCTATCATTATCTGCTATATACGCCCTGTTTCCTGTTACTACCACTTCAAAGGCATAACCCGGCGTATCCACAGAGCCGATAATATCTTTTTTATTTGTAACATCCAGAGCTATGGAAACCCTTGTGTTTTCATTAAACCCTGTACCTGTCAGGGTTACCTCTAAATCCTGACCTGCTGTCCCTAAAACAGGAGAAACAGAGTCCACCCTTAACTCCGCAGAAACGCCGGCACCCATAAAAACAATCCAGAGCAAAATGGGCATGATTTTACATGTTACGTCAATCTTTCTTTTTAAATACACCATAATTTGCCTCCTTATTCAGGGTTGATGGCTTCAAACAGCCGCATCCTCTGCAATGCATAGATCACCTCTGTAATTACCATTTTTCCGTTTCTGTTGATATAGGCCACATTTTTTGCTTCTAAACCGCCTTCGCAAGCATCTCCTTAAAATCTTCAACTCGCTCACTGCGAATAGCACGCCTCAGCAGCTCTTTCATCACCTCACGCCGTTCAATAGAACGCACACCCTCCATAATTTCTACGGACACAATTCCAAATCGCTCTTTTAATGCTTCAATCACCATCTCACGAGCCCCCTTAAGTAGCACTTTTTCCATTCCTTTTTCTTATTCCTTCCTCATAAATTTCTTTTCCCGCTACTGTGTCCATAAGATCCAAATTGAACATTCTCATCACCTCCAAACTATTTATCTGAAAATTTATTTAACTTTCCCAACTCCGGCAGTCTCCGAAGCCCAACAAAATCAAGTAGCCCGTTCAGATCATCCCGCACAGACCAGAACACCCCATTGTCGCGCATCAGCGTTTCTGCTTCTTCTGTAAAACCATCGTGACTAAAAAACCACATCCTGAAAATCCGGAGTCCTTCACTTTCAGCTTCTCTGACAAGCTCTCCCTTGCGCAAAAATATCTCAATCTCAGCACGTCCTGCCTTGCGGCCATTCCACCATTTGCTTTCACATATCCAGTGCTCTTTTGCAGCGGCTGCTTCAATATCAATCTCCGTGCCTTTTCCTGCGCCCAGGCTTGTCCGATGCCGTACATAAATGAAACGATCCGGCAGGATCACATCTTCCCTGCTATGAAAAAACCGATTGTCAAGCGTCTTTCGCTGGCCGTTCCACAACACCTGCGCCATATATACTTCAGCCATGTATCCAAGTTGGTTATGAATACGCCGCTCAAGAGTCTGATAGTGTCGCAGCAGACCTTTTTGCACGATCTGCCTGTCATGCCCCTCCACCTCAATCTTTCCCCAGACCTTCAGAAACTCCAGCAGGATCGGGTCTTTGACCTTTCTGAACCATCCGCCAAGCTCCATGTATTCAAGGAGGTCGCCGCGCGAGAGTTTTATCAAGACATCACGAATGGTCTCAAGAGGAACATTCGTTCCCTCACGTTTTGCCAATTCCCGCTGAATTCGCTCAAGATCAAGCCTGTCCCCTTCCTCTAAGGCAGACAGATAGAGCACCCATTTAGTAATACCATATTCGTTGATCCGTTCAATCCACCGCGTTACCTGATCGTTTAGCTCTCCCCATATAAAACCGGAGGAAAGATCCACCGCAAGTACCTCGTTTAGGCTCTCTTCGCTGACAATGGGCTTTTTTTGCTTTGCGGCCTGACGCGCCACGGCTGTAATATAAAACGGATTGCCACCGCATCGGCTTGCAATCACAGGTTTTATCTCTTCTGTAAGTTCAGCACCATAATAACGACCTGTATTATGCGCCAATTCAGCACCGTAATACTCGGTCATATCCTCAATCGGCTCGCTGTCAAACCGTCCAAATAGGGATCCACGCCCCAGTATCTCCCGTGCAAGGATACTAATGGCAGAACCTGTCACAAAGTGCGGGCAGGTAGGGGATTCAACCGCCTCCTGCATTAATCCTACTATGTCGAAATTATACTGTGGAAGACGTGTGTTTTGAAACTCGTCGAGAAACATGACAATCGTGCTCTCCTCTCTGTCAGAAATACGCCTTGGCAGCCATAAAGCCCATTCTTCAGGCATGGTTACGTCTTTCTTGAGAAGTCCGTCATAAACATTAAGAGCGCCTTCCATCTCTTTACTTATTTTCAACTCGTTTTTAATAAGTTGAATCAGATCATTTCGCTTAATAGTCTGTTTTAAAAGAATATCGGGCTCTCTTAAACGAAATGCTGCGTACCACCTCAAAAAATTTTCTGCATATTTTACAGAAAAATCCCACCGATCCACTACTGTATCCCTGAAGCTGTAATACACAGGCACAACAGATTGAGCAGGGTTATGGTAGTTCTCCTGCTTAAAAAATAGTCTATTTACTACCCTTTTGAATATCTCGGTTTTGCCCATGCGCCGCTTGCCAAGAAGGACGGTTGACATGGTGCGCCGGCCTATGGCGTTGATAGCCGCTTTATAAAGGTATTCCAGATGCTCTTTTCGATCTGTATAAACCTCTTCCGGAACAATGGGGCGGATCGCCCACCTTAAGCCTCTTTTTTCTGCAGAATTATTCTCATTTTCTTTTTTCATGGTCTCTCCTGTGGAACCGACGTCCATCTTACCTTATCCCTGAAACCTTCTGTAAGTGCCTTGTATAGTGAAAATTAAACTGTTATAAATCAAATAGTTATACGAATGACCGGGAAAATGGGAATGCGCCCATGTGCGATCCATGTAGAGAAATTTTTTCCCTAATCATGATATCCTCTACTTGATTCAACCTTTGCTTGCTTGTTCAAAACGTGTACGAATGATATAGGTATATATGCTTTTTCCTTTTATATCTTCCTCAAAATACAGTTTGTCCTTTTCTGTATGCTTGCTGCTGAATACAACATAGTATCCTTCTGCTATGCCTTCAGAATCAAGATATTCCGCTAATTGTCTTTTGCCTTTCTGAAAATAGCTGTCATCGGTAAAAATTTTGGTCTCAATAATATATTTTTGTTTTTTATAAAGAATCAGGATATCTGTTCGGCCTCTTCCGGAAGGAACCTCAATGAAGGTTTGTCCACCCAAACGCTCAATAAAGAAATTAATGAATCCATCCAGCGAATAATGCCAGGCAGCCTCTTTCAAGTGTTCTGTATCAAATGCTCTAAAACCTCGTTTGCGAATATATTCTCTGTATTTGTTCAGTATCGCCTTGATATTTAACCCACCCAGCGTGACATATTCGCTAAATGTATCATGTGCTGTGACATAATGTTCGATTTCTCCATTAAGCAAGGGGCGGAATGCTGTGATCAACACCTTGCTGTACAAAGGAACTAATACACCCGCATCACCATTGATATCATCAATAACACCGTTGGCGTATAAATAGGCAATATCCGGTTCGTGAACAGAGAAAGGGATTGCTTGATCCGTAAAAAGCAATCTTAACATAAAGGCCTTTTTTTCTCTTGCCTTTTGCACAATATTGACTATGTTCTTGTCGAATCTTTTAGTTAGGAAATGCTTCAAGGTTTTGTATAGATCATTCATAGTCACGGATATGCTGCGATCTGTGACCACTTCCTCAATTAGATATGCGCACAAACCACAAACTAATCCGGGCTGGCCTTTTGTATT
>JAJSZO010000164.1 GCA_030262795.1 Deltaproteobacteria bacterium
GGCGCACAGATTTGGGTCGAATTTGCCCAAATCTCAAATATAGGCTCAGATCACAAAAGTTGATGGAATAGCGAGCTATTTCAATATTTTTGGGATTTGAGCCTGGATTTGAGATTTGGCAAAGGCGGCCCGAAGCTGTGATGCATAGTTGGGGAAGTTATTTCGTCCACGTTCCTAAGGGCCTTATTACAGACATAGGCGAAGTCTTCGGGATAATGCCCGATAATCCAGCGAGATAGCCACTGGCTGTAAGTTCCCGGCGATTTAGGATGACGGGGAATAAAAGTGTACATAAGCCGCTGGTCATTGTCTGGATTATCAAATCTCCTGGATGTTTCGTAACAAATCATCATTTCCACACCCAATTTTTCCAGCATCCTTACAGTTGTTAAAATAGCCATGTCAAGAGACCTTCTCACTGTAGAATTCGTCTCAAGAATATTGCCGCACTTTGCTGTGGTCATAATCTGCACTTCTCCTTGAGAGCGTTGGGCTTTGGGTACAAAAGCCATGATATTTTCGTCCCGATAGAAAATAAGGCTTTTTGCCTTGTCTTTGCTACCATCCATTCTCTTGTTATTTTTTATGGCATTAATGTATGTTTTAAAAAAAAATTTGCCTGTGCTATTTCTAAATCGACGGCAGAAACGAGCTACTTCATCTCCTTGAGTATAGGTTGGAAATAAAGTGTGGCTTTCATCATTTTTTCCATTGATAAAACCCTGAGTATATTTGGGCACGATGGCAAATTGCTGGTGTATTTGCTGGTGAGATGCATTGAGACGATATCCTGAAGGAGATAGATCAAATCCAAAATTCCATCCCCACATTGATGCGTTAAAGGGCAAATTGATTTTATCTTCTTCATGATGTTTTATGGTTTCAAGAAGATGTATTCGCAAAGACTCTAACTCTTTTTCTGTGAGAGTACGTTTTTTTGCGGGCACGGAAATGCTTAGACTCTGGGCGACTTGTGTGTAAACTCTCTGGTAGTATAAATGTCTGAGACCGATCAAATCCTCTTTCTTAAGCGCTTCGATTTTATACCTGATGGAATCATGTGCCATGTTTGCTGCATAATGTCCCCACGGAATATAGCTGTTTTCTCTCAGATATTCCCAGATATGAGTGCCGGCAGACTTTTTATACTCTCCCACAATTTTATTAGGGCCCTGGATACCGGGAATAAGTACCATTGCCTGCTTATAAGTATCAGGTAAAAAAGGATTGTTGGATACGATTTCAAACAAATGGTGGTTTTTAATTGCCTGTCGAATTCTCCCATTTTTTGTTTTTTCATATTGAATACCAACAGGCTCTCCTGTGTGTGGATCAAACTCAAACAAGCACGTTTTTTGGGCTAACTTTGTAAGCAAATTTGCGTCTGTGGATGTTCTGCCCAATGATATAGTTAGAGGATCATTGCTTTCGAACTCATTTATACCGGCTTTTAATTTCGAAGATTTATATTTGTTAATAATATCAAAAGGATTTGCATCTTCTATTTTTTTGTCAGCACTTGACTTTAATATAAAAGTTGCGCCCATAAAAGGAAACGGGTTGGAAATCTCGAATACCCAGTCTGCGTTATCAATGGTTACATCATTTGCAGGAAAGTTAATTTTGTTTTCAACAGCGGTTTTGCCGTTAACATGTCCAAGTGTTGTTATATGATTTTTTGCCCTCAGGTTGACTACTGTATAATCGGGCTTATGAATGCCATAAACAAATTCACCGGCAGTTGATACACAAGTCCTTACAGATAATTCATTCATACATTTTCCTCATTGTTTACAATTTTCAGTGAAACTCCGTGTCCCTTATCATATAAAAAACATATTTGAGTTTTAATTGTCAAGAATGTATATTCTCTGTTTAATTTGAGCAGCAGGCCATATGTCTTTCCATTTTTTGGTAGACTTTGTACAGCAATGGGAATGGATAAAATGTCTTTTGATTTTTCGGTTTCATGTGCTATCCTCTTTAAAGGCTCAAAATGACAGTTTTGGAAAGACGCATTATATGAAATTCTGGATAATAAAATATATAAGAAGATTTAGCATTTTTAAAAGGCTTGTTATCGGCTACCTTGCTATTTTGCTGGTTGTTGTCGCTCTGGGGATTTACACTACTTTTAGGCTTGATCAGTTGAACCGGATCACCCGCTCAATTAGTTCAGATGGTGAAATCATAAGGATAGTGGCTGGATTAAGAGATAAAGCGCTTTCTCAGAGGGGATTTGAAAAAAAATATATAGTTTCAAGAGATAAAGACTTTTACCATCAATTTTTGGAGATTGAAAAACACATTGAGACCGATCTTGAGCGGATGAGCGTCCTTATAGATACTCCGAAAAAAAAAAAATTTGTTTCCGATATAAAAAAGTTGCACAGCAGATATCTTTCTATAGTGCAAAATCTGGTTCATTCGATTAAAATTGACAAAAAATATCCTCAAAAAAAAGATCAGAAGGAAAAAAAGAAGCTTATCAACGAGATAACCGACAAGCTGGAGCAAGTGATAAAAGTTGCAAAAGCTGATGTGGAAAGAAAGATAAAACGATCAGGAGAAGTAGGCAATAGAGCCTCAAAAGTCACAGTGACTATAAGTATAGCTGCTATCATTATGGGAATATTGATTGCATTTTTCAATGCACGAACAATTAATTACCCTATTCTTCTCTTGATTAAAGGAACAAGGGAAATCGCAAAAGGCAAATTTGAAAAGCATATAAGAATACCTTCTCCTCCCGAGATAAAAGAATTGGCAAATGCCTTTAATCTCATGTGCGACCGTTTAAAAAAGATTGATAAGATAAAGGCGGATCTTTTTTCCAACATATCGCATGATCTTCGTACTCCTTTAGCAATAATAAGAGAATCAACAAGCTTGCTCTTTTTTGATGGCAGCTTTACACGATTTTCGAAAAAAGAGTATAAACTTATTAGTATTATTGCGGAAGAATGTGAGAGATTAATAAAGTCTGTAAATACTATTCTTGACATCTCACGGATGGATGCAGGAATGACCGATTATAATATGGAAAAATACAACCTTTCCCATCTTGTAGAAAGAAGCGTTTCAAATATAAGACCGATTGCCGAAAGCAAGGGGATTAATCTTGAAGTAAACATTGGCGGCAGTCTGCCACCTGTAAATATAGACGGAGAAAGAATAGGCCAGGCTCTTGGTAACCTTTTAGGCAATGCCATGAAATTTACAACGCAAGGAGGAAAAGTGACGGTTGCTGCCACTTTAAAGGATGCGAACGCTTTGGATCATCTTTTGCACAATAAAAAGAAATTTGTTAAAGTTTCCGTATCAGACACAGGCTGTGGAATTCCGGAAGAGAATATTAAGGAGATATTTGATAAATTTAAAATGCTCCATGGTAAAGGGACAGGATTGGGCCTGTATATAGCAAAGCATATTATTAATTCCCATGGAGGTGATATATGGGTGAAAAGCAAGCAAGGAAAAGGAAGTATCTTTTCTTTTACTGTACCTGTTTTCTAACGATCCTTTTACTGGGGATCGGATGTGCCGCTACTTTAAACTTTCAAAAGAGACAACAATCGGAAAAATCCTTTAAAAAGGGAGAGAAGTTCATAATCAAAGGAGAATATGAGGAGGCATTGATAGAATATGAAAAAGTCTTAAGGCTTTTTCCCAGGGTTTCACCGGGAGATAACGCTCTTTTTCATATTGGGCTTATCTGGCTTCATCCTGACAATCCTCAAAAAAATTATGAAAAATCGTTAATATCTTTTCAACGTGTTATCCACGATTTTTCACAAACCGGGTTGAGAGAAACGGCTAAGGTGTTGAGCTATACTGTCACTGAACTCATCCGCAGTGAAAGCGATATCAAAAAGTTCAAAGAATCGGCCGATTCTTTGCAAAACAGGCTTCGAAAGGAGAATGAAGAGCAAACAAAGACTCTAAAGAAACAGATGGAAGAACTTAAAAAGTTGAAAGAACGGATAGGGAAATTGAAAGGACAGACAGGGGAATTGAAAGAACAGTTAAGGGAATTGAAAGAGATAGATATAGTAATCGAAGAAAAAAAAAGAGATAGAGACAGAAAGAGAGATAGGGAATAAGATAATGGCTGGAGAACATATACTTATAGTAGATGACGACAAAAATATGTTAGAGGTTTTAAGATTCAGGCTTGAGGCCGAGGGGTATAAAGTCACAAACACAACCATGGCAAAAGATGCTTTAACCATGGCAAAAGATGAGTTGTTTGATCTGGCTCTGATTGATCTAAAGCTAAATGGAAATGACGGCATTGAATTAATGCAGAAGCTGCACCGCTTATCTCCTGAAATGCCGATTATTATCCTTACCGCCCATGGAACGATTGAGACTGCGGTAGATGCAATGAAACAAGGAGCCTATAGTTATCTCACTAAGCCTTTTGATCGGCGGGAGCTTTGCCTTCAGATAAAAAACGGTCTGGAGAAAAACAGCCTTTCCAGGGAAATAAGAAGGCTAAGAGCGCTGGTAGGGGAAAGATATGGGTTCAAAAACATCATTGGAAAGAGCAAAAAAATGCATGAAGTTATGGAGCAGATATCAAGAACAGCAGAGATAGACTCAAGTGTATGTATCTACGGAGAAAGCGGCACCGGAAAAGAGCTTATGGCTAAATCTTTGCATCTGTTAAGCTCCAGAAAAGAGAAACTCTTTGTTGCGATAAACTGCGCCGCTATTCCGGAAGGGCTTCTTGAAGGAGAGCTGTTCGGTTACGAGAAGGGAGCATTTACCGGAGCTGTCAGAAATAAAAAAGGGTTTTTTGCCCAAGCCGATGAAGGAACTATATTTCTGGACGAAATTTCAGAAATGTCAGAATCAATGCAGGTAAAACTTCTCCGAGTGTTACAGGAACGGGAGTTCCATCCTTTGGGATCAGAAAAACCGATAAAGATAGATGTAAAGATAATAGCAGCTACCAATAAAAACCTTGAAGATGAGGTAAAGAATGGGAATTTTCGTGAAGATCTTTTTTACCGTATCCATGTCATACCCATCTATATCCCACCCTTAAGAGAAAGAAAAGAAGATATACCTCTTTTAGTGGATCATTTCATGAAAAAGTTTGCCGGAAATATGAACAAAGAGATAAAAGGGATATCCACACCTGCCTTACAGAAACTTTTGTTTTATGAATGGCCTGGCAATGTGAGAGAGTTAGAAAATAGTATTGAGTATGCTGTAGCCATGACACCTATGGATATAATTGGTGAAAATGTAATTCTCCAGACAAAAACTATAGAACAGGGCGAGTTGAAGCCGCTAAAAGAGGCCAAAAATGAGTTTGAAAGAAAATATATTTCTAACCTCATCTCTCTTACCAAAGGAAATGTAAGCAAGGCGTCAAGGTTTGCCGGAAAGTACCGGTCTGATTTTTATGACCTTTTGAAAAAACATAATCTAAAGATAGCCGATTTTAAGTCTGATATAGCCGCAAAAAAACGCAAAATGCACAAAAAATAGAATGTTAGGAACGTCCACGTTCCTAACATTGTGATCTGTAATAGTGTATGAAATGCTCTTACTATAAAAAAGTATAATATACAAAAGGTTAGGCATCCCGGTCTAATTTTATCCTCGCATATCTGTAGGAAAATTCCTTCACAAACATTCTTTGCAACAATGGTGCTGCAGTGCCGAAAATCCATAAAAATTAATCAGTTAATTTAATTAATAGTTGTTTGGTATATCTTTTGCATTATCTTTGCCTAACTTGCAGATGACTAGTCAATTCTGCTATAGGCGCAAAAAAGGATATTGTTTGAACTTTTTATAAAACCATCAATCCTTGTCTCTTAAAAAAGAGGGTCTCTTAAAAAAAGAGGCAGCTTGCTCCTAAGAATTGCTGAAAAAAGAGTTGGATGGAGGTGATGTATAACCGGAATACGTTATAATGAAAGGTTAATTATTAAGAAACTCAACATGGAAAATTTAAACTAACGGAAAATTTAAACTAA
>JAJSZO010000165.1 GCA_030262795.1 Deltaproteobacteria bacterium
ATCTCCGAACTCGGCACTGTCATTGTATGCTCAAAGCCTGCGTCAAAGATGACAGTATATCTGTCTGAAGGCTTATTGAATATGAATTCGCTTTTTTTATCCAAATACCCTTCTACGAATATCTTTCCATTGGTATTGACCACTTGTATTTTTACACCAACAGCCGAGGAACCATCAAGAAATCCACCCTCACAAAGAATGGTTCCATCCCCATTATCCGAACAAAAACAAAAGGGTGTGTGTGCAAGAGCATGTGATACGAAAAAGACACTTAAAAACATGCATGCAAGTAATAGTCTGGCTTTTTTCATTGTTACTCCTTTCAGAAGTTTCTTCAAAAATTCCCTAAAAATCCCTTTGCACGCCCAGCCGGAATACCCGTTCATTACCGGGCTTGCCATAGTATTTCTCATAGTTCTTATCTAAAAAATTAGTCACATCAAGATAGACCAGCCAGTCCCTCCATGAACGTTCCACGCGGATATCTCCTATATACCGGCCAGGTATTTCAATGGAATTGGCCGAATCACTGTAATAAGAAGAGGTATATTCCCCCTTGTGGATCAAAGCAAAATCGTTCCATTTAATATTCATGGTATACTTGAAGGTATGCTGCGGTTTTTCAATCAGATAAAGGTCGGTGTCATCGTTTTTGGCAAGGAGATAAACATAGGAGAGATTGAGATTTGCCATCTCCCAAGGCTTTAAGTCCATGCTGACTTCTCCGCCTTTCCGGGTGGTGGTAGCCAGATTTTCATAGGTGGTGATATCCCCGTATCTGACCTGGGTCACTGCATCGTCAATCCGGTTGTAGAATCCATTAGCTGACAGACCCAGCGTTTCCATGGGGTTCCAGGCTAAACCGAGAGAAAAATTCCTGACCTTCTCCAGGTCGAGATCCGGATTGCCCTTTGTGTAGGTGGTATTATAAAAACGGTTGTGAATTGAAGGTGTATTACAGGACTGGTTTGCGTTGGCTTTGACGATCCATTTATCCAGGGGAAAGGTCAACGTAATCTCGGGGTTATATCCCCAGTCAAAGGCGGTATAATAGCTCAGGCGAAACCCGACAGCCAAATTCACCCACTCAGCCAGTTCCCAGTCCTTTGTGGCAAAAAGATGCCCCTGGGATTCTTTTTCAGTATCAAAATTGTTGGATGTGATGATGTGCTGCTCGACGGTTCCTCCCACGGGGGTCTGTCCAATAATAGGAAAATCAAGGGAGTAGTTAATGGTTTCACCTACTACTTGAGAGAGATATTTGTGATGAAAGTTTGTATCCGGATTTTCATAATTGTCTCCGTATCCAGTATAATAGGTCTGGCTTTTAAATAAGTCTTTTTTGAAAATGGTAGTGAGGTTCCAGTCATATCCTTTCAGCTCGGCACTCGGGGTGGGAGCGTAGGTGAGACCCGGCAGGTTGTAAACTCCGTAAAGTCCATCGAAGTTTACCATCCATTGAGCGCCGTTATTAAGTGTTTTGTCCCAAAAAATATTCTTTACAACAATATCCCACCAGTCAGGGTAGTTCTGAGGTTGATCAGCATATGATAATTTCAAAGTCCCGCCTTTTCCACAGGATGCACCTTGTTGCGCTATCTTGGCCATGATCTGGGATTTCCTGTAGGTGTCGGTGAAGACCTCAATGGATCCGCTGATTCCCTTCTTGCCCTTACGGGTGGTGATGAGGATAACCCCTCCGGCTGTATCATCCCCGTAAATTGCAGCGCCTGCCCCTTTGATCACCTCTATCTGTTCAATATCCTTTGCAAAGTATCCGCCGATATTGTTAACCTTGGTTGCAGAATCGGTGATCCGCCGGCCATCTATAAGAACAACGACATTAGAAGACGATGACCCTTGAATCTTGATTCCACCGTTGGCGCTGATTCCTGGCAAAGCATTCAGAAGTTCTGTCAGGGTTCGCGCATTGAATGCCGCTAATTGATCACGGACGAAAACTTGTCTGACTTTGGAACTTTCCTCTGCATATACACATACAGGCAGGAAGCTGCAGAAAGTCAAAGAGATAAACAGAAAAGATATCAAAAAATTATTTAAAATCATTTATTGGTCACTCCATAAATAAAAAATTACATAAAGGGTAAAAGTTCAGAAGTTCAGAGGTTCAAGGTTCTGGATTAGTGAAGGTCAACGAAAGAAAGCCAACCCTGAACCTCTGAACCTGTAGACGCCTACAAATCTTGTTTATCCTGCACATCCTGTCTGAAGCTTTTTTTGATAGCTGAACTATTACCATAAAGGTTTACTTTGGTTCAGTGAAACTCTTCCCGCGCATTAAGCTGAAGTTGCGACATGGCATTTATTAGAGCATGGGCTTGCGAGGTACAGGGATTTTCGAAAATATCGCAGGTCAGTCCCTGTTCAACGATTCGACCATTATCCATAACAAGAAGGCGCTCACAGAGGCTGCGCACAACCCGCAAGTCATGGGATATCATGATCAGGGTAAGGCCATATTCTTCTTGCAGTCCGGCCAATAACTCCAGTATCTGGATCTGAAAAATAAGATCGAGTGATGATACAGGCTCGTCGCAGACTAAAAGCTTTGGACGAAGCGCCAATGCCCGGGCAATACACACACGCTGTTGCTCTCCTCCGCTCAACTGATGTGGATATCGCCCCTTATATTCAACGGGCAGACCAACCTGCGCAAGTAATGTTTCCACCCGCTCATTTCTTTCCCGAGAACTTCCGACGTTGAAATGTTCAAGTGGTTCGCCTATTATCTTTCCAACACGTAACCGGGGGTCCAGAACTTCGGCCGGGTACTGACTGATCATCTGAAGGTTGCGATATTTTTTTAAATCACCGGGATCAAGCTTTTGGCCCATGAGCCTGATATCGCCACTGGTGGGTAAAAGGGTACCCGATATCATCCTTGCCAGGGTAGTTTTTCCCGCGCCGGAAGGGCCTACAATCCCCAGTCCTTCCCCTTCCTTAAAAGATAGCGAGGCATCAATCACTGCTTCAATAATTGCCCCCTGACTATCAAAAAAATTGCCAAAAAATCCGCCGGTAGCCCTGTATTTTTTAGAAACATTATTAAGCTCAAGATACGAAGGAGATGGATCATCCGGAAAATCTGATTTCAGCTTATGATAAACAAGCCCTTGCGACGCACTAAACAACTTGCGGCTGTATTCGTGCCGCGGCGAACACAATAATTCATTTAATCCCCGATCCTCAACAATTTCGCCTTTATACATAACAGCGATGCGGGTGGCAAGGCGTGCCACAAAGCCGAGATCATGGCTGATTACCATTAAGGAAATTTCCTTTTCTTTTCTGAGATCATTTATCAGGTCAACAATCTCAATTTGGGCAACAACATCCAGGCCTGAACTTGGTTCATCGGCAATCAGAAGTTTAGGCTCCAATGCCAGCCCCAGGGCGATCATCACCCGCTGGCACATCCCCCCGCTTAACTCAAAGGGATAACTATCAAGAACCTTTTCAGATCTGGAAATGCGAACCAGTTCCAAAAGTTCCAGGGCCCGCTTACGAAATGTGGCCCGGCTGCCATCGAGGCCATGGCAGCGGAAGGTTTGCAGAAAAAATTGCCCTATTCGCGCCGTGGGAGTCAACGCCTGTTCAGAGCCTTGGAAAACCATGGCCATATCCCGGCCGCGCATGGATTGCCAGGTCTTTGCGGAAAGGGAGGTTAGTTCTTTACCGTCAAAACGTATGGAACCACTGACCACCCGGCCAGGGGGCGGAACCAAGCCCAGCATCGCATGGGCAACAGTAGTTTTACCGCTGCCTGATTCGCCCACTATGCCCAATACCTCACCCTGGTTCAGGGCAAAACTTACGTTGCGGACAGCGTTTACTCTCTGGTTTGGGATGATATAATCAACCGAAAAATTTTCTACCTCAAGGAGTGGGGCCATTATCTGCCTCCCTGCATGGATCCAGGATGTCTCTTAATATATCTCCCAGAAGATTCACTGTTAGGGCAAAAAAGACCAGGAATCCGCCTGGAAAAACCACTAACCACCAGCATTTCATCATCAGAGCATTATATCCATCAGCAAGCATATTCCCCCATGTCGGTATTAATGAGGGAACCCCGAGCCCCAGGAAACTCAAGGTGGATTCTAGCATAACAGCTTGAGAAATACCAAGGGTTCCGATAACAACCACTGTAGGAAGGGCGTTTGGCATGAGATGCCATTTGAATCGGCCAAGCCTTCCCGCGCCAAGGGTCATACTTTGCCGGACAAATTCCATCCCTCTCAATCTGACGAATTCATCCCATACCATTTTTGCCATAAACATCCATGAGGTAACCGCCACAATCACAGTGACCTGTATAACGGAACTGCTGCCGCCTATGCTGCGCAAAATCACAGCCACAAAAATAACGGGCAGGCTGATAATCACATTAAGAAATCCCATTAATGCGGTATCTACGAATCCGGGCATCATTGCCGAAATCGCTCCGTACATTACGCCCATCAACGCCATCAACACTCCGGCTGTGAATGCTATCAACATAGTTGTCCGACCGGCCAGACAGACCCGATACAACACATCACGGCCCATAAGATCAGTGCCCAGAAGATGGGAGCTTGACGGGGGCTGACCAATGAGAGTGACATTTGGATTATTGGCCTCGGCAGAAAAAAACAGGGGAACAACCATCGAAGCCAGAACAATACTCACCAGGATGCCCAGACTGAAAAAGGTCATAAAATTTTCTCGCATTCTATTCATCGTTGATCCTCAAACGTGCGTTTACGCTGGCGTTCAACAGATCGGAGAGCACAGAGCCTATGACAACAAAGGCTGCCGACAGCAAAATAATGGCCAACATCATTGAATAGTCCCGTGCAAAGGCAGATGTAATAGCTTGGGCGCCAATGCCCGGCCAGGAGAAAATATACTCTATGACAAAGGCACTGCTGACCAGGGTGGCGAAATTCAATCCTGTCCAGCTTAAGAGTGGGCTTACTGCATTGGGCAGTATATGACGAAAAAAAATTGTTCTTTCAGACAGACCTCTTGCCCTGGCAGAGCGCACATATATAGAGTGAAGTGTTTCCGTCACGCTGGCCCGGATAACCCGGCTGTAGCTGCCCAGAGCTGAAAGTGTCATTGCCGCTATGGGTAGAACAGCATGATGGATGGTTTCCGACCAGGTAAAAGGTTCACCGGGAGACCGGGCTCCGCTTATAGGAAATAAACCGCCGTAGTACGCCAGTGCCATGACTAAAAGCGTGCCCATGAGAAAAGAGGGAACAGAATAAAACAGGACGGAAAACCCATTCAAGATTATATCCAGCCAGGATCGAGGGTACAATGCAGTTACATAGCCAATGGATATGGACAGGAGGAAGACCAGCACCATGGATGTCAGTGTCAGGCCAATGGTATAGGGAAGCTGAGTAAAAAGGACACGGTCATTGGATAAACCGGTGCTTTGTGAATATCCCAGGTCGCCCTGGACAAGTCGTCCTGTCCAGGCAAGGTAGCGACCTGTGAAAGATTTGTTCCGGTTGGATTCATCACCCTGTGCCTGTTCCCCATGCTGGCTAGTTGCGGCAACAAGATTTCTCGTGCCAGGCCCGAAATAAGGTACCATGAAAGCAATAATACTTAAAAGCAAGAGGCTAGCCAGGGTTCTAAGCAAACACAGAAAACCATAGCGAATCATTTTTTGCCCTCTATGTACCAGTTCTCCAGTTCAGCATAAAAACCCATCCCGCCATGACCGAGTACCAGATTTTTTGTAATGCCCCGGATGGAGTTATGAACACCTACAATGGTATAATTGTTTGTTAAATATACTGCCGGCGGATCTTCATACATAATATTTTGAAGTTTAAATATATCCTTTTTTCTCTTTTCCCTGTCCATTGTTTTTTTTAGCCGAACAAGGGTACTGTCCATATCAGGATTATTGTATCT
>JAJSZO010000166.1 GCA_030262795.1 Deltaproteobacteria bacterium
GTTAATTTCATCGTTTTCAAAATGAAATCCTTTTTTCTTAGATATTTCATGAGTACTTGAATTAGTGCCCCATCTGCGCCCATCAAAAACAACTAAATAACCTTTAGTGATTCTATCTGGTGCCTGTACCTTATTGGCATCAAGATAATCTGCCAGTTGTTTTGCGCCTTTAAGTGCTTGTCCCGCTGTGTATGTATTGTTAAATGGCTTTCCGAATTGGTTTAAAGATTTACCCAGCCATTTTATCTCAATAAGTGCCAGCTTATTGGTAAGATTCCATGTCACTTTGATGTCAACAGGATGAGATTTATCAACAACTTGTTCCGGCCTGACCTCTGGCCCTCTGAGACGAATTTGAAGGAAATATGTCAAAGAGTCTCGCATAGTATGCTCAGGCTTGGGCTTGAAAAAAATTTTGTTCGGATCAAACCAAACGGTGCATAAATAGGGACAATTATCAGATAATCTGGCAACCTTTACTTTGTAATCCTCTAAAGCTGCATCTAATTCTTTGTAAGTTTGAACAGAAAAGTAACTTTCTGCATTTGGAATTTGCCTCAATGATTTCTGCTTAGTTTTGCCTAAAATGGTTTCAACAGCTTGATTGCGTTGATATACGATTGCATTTTCTCTTAGTGTATCCACTGAAGGGATAAAATCTACAGAAACGAGCAAATCAAAATTTCCCCGTACTTCTATAGTTAATTCAGTCCCATTGATTTGGGCGAGATTATGAAATGACTGGTACACCACGTAATCGGATTTCTCAGTATTTTCAAGAGATAGTGCCTCATTTTCATCAAAGACTGTGTATATTACGATCTTTGTGAAAGACGAGAGATTAAGGTGCCTGTATATTTTGGTGATGGCATCTGTTAGCAATGTCAATTTTTCAAGTCCATCTGCTCCATAATCTTCTCTTATCAGTACAGAGCATTGATCCTGTGCAACTTTTTTGAAGAATTCTATTTGCTTTTCGTCTGGAATCATATTTCTTTTTGCTCTTGTTCTTTTGCATTCAACGCTTCAATCCATACTACTGCTGGAATAAGCAAGTCATTATAATCTACTTCTTTCAGTGCTTCTTTCAACGTGCCAAATTGCGCATACAACGCATGGGTAGCCGGACTACTTTCATTCAACAAAAATTTTCTGGATGTTGAGGTTCTGGCGGTCCTTAAAACCGGTTCGTTTTGAATCGCTTTTTTGATGTATCCGACCGGGATCAGTGAAAGGCTTTTACATGCTGCATCTAAATATTGCACTCTTTGCTTAAACGCATGTAGCGTTATATAGAAATCAATCTCCGCCCTACCTTTTTCTGAAAGTTTGGAGTATCCTTCCGTAGTCTGTTCTACTGAAGCTTTACTCTTCAAAAAATTCCAGGCTGCATTAATATCAACACTGTAAGGGCTTCCGAGCTGAGTTTTCACAAAGCTATATTCCCAAAAACTCAAAGGGTTTCCACTATAAAGGGAGAGCAGGCAAGATAAATAGGCGAAGAACTGAATTTCTGGATGAGAGAAGTCATCTAACTTGGATTCAAGTTTTGATCCAATATAAAGAG
This sequence comes from Deltaproteobacteria bacterium, assembly GCA_030262795.1. Classification (GTDB taxonomy): domain Bacteria; phylum Desulfobacterota; class Desulfobacteria; order Desulfobacterales; family ETH-SRB1; genus B13-G4. The sequence goes on from JAJSZO010000166.1 coordinate 1,568, forward strand.
TATCAAATATCGCTTCTGGTTTTCTGTCCATATTATTAAGTCAATGCTTTCTCAATTTTCAAATAGGCATCTTCAATAAATTTTTCCTCTTGCTGTTGAACATCGGATAAAGTTGTCCACTCAGTCATTCTTTCAATGTGCATACCTGAGCCCTTGCACATTTTAGCGAGTTGTAACAATAATTGAGAGGTATTAATGTTGGCGGTCAGCATTAAGTTATATTTTTTCTTGGAAAAATCGGCAAACATCTTTCCTGCGCGACTCTCATATGCTATATCAAGAGACCCCTCTGGTGTATCTACTAAAAGAGTGCAATTGTGAGTGCCTAACTGGATTAATGCCATTCGTAAGGCTATATCAATAAAATATCTTTGACTTTCAGATAATTGGTGTGATTTTTTTCGCTGGCTATCGTTGATGTCTAGTTGGAAGAATGCCGCTTTAGAGGTTATCGAAAGTTGTATATCAATATTTAACCCTAAAAAACTTTTGGCATAGCCGTTAAAGATTGGAATAAACTTTGATTCAGCTCGGTTATATTGCAGGCTAAGTTCTTTTTCAAGGGGTTTCAACTCTTTTTTCTTCTGGTCTCGTTTCTTTCTATTTTCCTCTTTTTGTTTTACATAACGGTCTATTTGATCTTTATAACTATTAATAAGAGAAGACAACCCATCTTCAGTTTTTGGCCGATTTAATTCTTTGATTAGGTCGCTATTGTCTTTTTCGATTTGTGCTATTTTCTCTTTTACTTCTGAAATTACGACCGATACAGATTTTTCTTCCTCTATCAACCTGTTTTTTCGGTCTTGGGCAGTTTTGGCTTCATTCTTTAACTTAAATAGTTTCTCATCTATTTTCTTCAATTCCTCCAAAAATTCTACATTATCAGCCCTTGGGTGCTTTTGTTTTAGTTCCTGGATTATTTTAACCAATCGATCTAATGCTGGCTGATAATCCTCTCCAGAGAAAATCTTGACCTTTAGTTCATTTAAAACGTCAATTATTTCGGTATTCCTTTCAATCGGAGTTTCATCAGGATTTGAGCGATTAAAAATCAACTCATATTTTGATTTAAGTGCGGATATTTTTAGAGAATAATCAGCAATTAATGTTTCGGTATTGCGAAGGTTGTCGGAAATATTATCAGATCTATTAAACAACTCGTCAAGTTCTTCAGTCTTTTTTTTGTGATCTTCATAGATTTTGAGTTCATCTACACTATCCTTATGTGTGCCGGAATTTCCCAGTTGTTTAATTATATTTTTTAGTTCATTTCTTGCCTTTGTGATATCCCATTGAATGTTCCTCGCGTTTGAATCATATTTAGAGACATCTTTTCTAAGCTGATCGGCAAGTTTTGCCTTCGAAGAATCTAACCCAAAGAATAAGTGCAGTACTCTTTCCATAAGGTTATTGTTCCAGAAAAGTAGTTGATGAGTTTCATCGAAGGTTAAAACAAAGATTTGAAGAAATACGAATTGATCGAACTCGGAAAGGCCGATATCCTTAGCTAAATTTTTCTCATATTCTTCATTCAGATCAGCCGGGGTCAAATTTTTGGATAGTTCCATTGAGCTTTCGTTCTCTGTTTTTTCAAAGCATCTCAATTCGTCTGGCTCAAAAAAGCCCCTTGTAACTTTGTAGAATGCCTCGCCAACATTGAAATGCAAAGTAACTTCTGCTAAATCTCTATCGCTTTCGGCAACCTTGCCGTCAAAATAATCAGCCGCAAAACTTTTACTTTTTAAATAGAATCCAGGGATTGATTTATACCAGTCAAAATTCGCATCAGCCTTTTTCACGATTCCAGTTAGTGCGTAATTGATAATAGCAACGAATGTAGACTTGCCCAACCCGTTTGCCCCTGCAAGACAAAAGACTTTTTTGTCAATATCAAGGGAGATATGCTGCGTTTTCTTGAATAAAGAAAAGTTTTTTATCTCAATCCTTGTTATGTCTGGAAAATTGTACTGCTTCATCGCCTGCAATTTACCTCAATCTTCTTTTCTGTTTTTTTAACACCACAGAGGGGGACATCTGGGCAATTAACATTTTAACTTACTTTCGAGTCTGAGGGAAACTTAACGCCCTTCAGTTTTACAGTTTTGATCAAAGTTTTGAAAAAGAGTGAAGATCCCACATTGAATTATTTTTTCATTGTTCTTTTAACCGCTTTGGAAATGGCACAAGAAGAGACTTCCAGATGGCGTGACGGTTCTGCTAATAGATTAGAATGGATTTAGAGCCTATTTCAGTAGGCGACTGAGCGCGACCAAAAATGCCCGTTGGAAGGGCACGAACCATGTGTGCATGGCCTACTGAAATAGGCTCTAAGCGCACATCTCTCCAAAATACGCGCTTCCCGCTTCATTTACGAGCCCTTGCCGGAAATGCCCTTCCTCACTGAGCCCATGACACGAAATTCCCCAGAATGCAAAAATCCATACCAAATTAGCTGGTTATGGTCAACAGAAAACTACCTTGCCGGGGTTGGCTGATGGATAGGTAGGTATTAAACAGGATAGCATTCAACATTTGAGAAGGATGATTTTGACTTCAAAATTGCCGTTGTAACGCCTCAATGAAAACCAGGATAGATCGGCTATTCTCTAAAACTATCAGGTTGCCACGGGCCCACCTTCATGAAAACCACCGCGTCTATCCAAATCGAATACCTAACAAACCGCCGTCCTCAGTAGCATCCGTCAAACGGGTCGGCACGATGTATTGCTCCAGATCAAAGTCCTTTGGCAACTCGGCGGGCAGTGCATCTTCATTCATGGTAACAATATACTGAATTATTCTTGACCCAAAATGTGCGTGGACTGCGGTAGTCCTATAGGCTGACCTTATGCTGTATATATACAAACAGCCTATTTTTCATAACTCCTGAAACTGCTTTATGATTCGGCGTATTTCTTTCGCTGAGATGTCTCCCTGGTCAAGTTTCGAATAGATGGTCACAAGAATAACATGCTTGGGAGTTCTGAGCCAATAGATCAGCCGGTAACCCGAACGTTTACCTTTTTGAATGTCGCTACTTCTCATCCTTGACTTGAAAAGCGTATAGTCCATTCCTGTAATATGATCTCCAACCAATTCACCCTTCTGTAGTCCGTTAATAACAGATTCAAGATCAGTTCTAATGCTGCGATATTTTCTCGCCAGCTTTCTCAAGCTACGTTTGAATTCCGGAGTATACTCAACATGAACACTTTGTGGCGAATCAGTCGGCATTAATGCCATCCCATAATTCAGACACAGGACGCCCTTCCCCTGCCAGCGCTTCTTTCCACCCTTGGGAAAAGCTATTCTCTGCTGGCTTCAATGTTACGCTCTCGCGGAAGAGCCGGACAATTTGGAGAAGATTAGGTAAATATTCTCCTGGCAATTTTTTTATTTCAAGATCCAGTTGTTCCTCATATCTTATCAATTTTGAGCCCATATAACCCTCCTAAAATATAATAGTATAATGTGTGTAGTGGGAAGCGTAACGGAAAAAACTTGGGGACACCCTTCACATTTGCAGTTTTAATCAAAGCCTGGAAAAAGGGTGAACATCCCATATTGAATTATACTTTCATTATTTTTTTGACCGCCTTGAAAATAAGCACATGGAGAGACTCCCAGATGGCGTGACGGTTCTGCTAATAGATTAGAATGTACGAAAAAGCGCACATTTCTCCAAACCCAATTAGCTGGTTATGGTCAACAGAAACCACTATCGGCCAGCAGACGCGTGTAGTCTGATTTAACTCCAAAATTGCTATTGTAACCCCTCAATGAGCACCGATATAGACCACCTAATCCATAAAATCAATAGGTTGGCATTACCAACCCTCATGAGAATCCTTACCTCTATCCGAATCGAATACCGAACAAACCGCCGTCCTCAGTGGCATCCGTCAAGCAAGTCGGCATGATATATTGCTCCAGATCAAAGTCCTTTGGCAACTCGGCCGGCAGTGCATCTTCATTCATGGTAACAATGTACTGAAACCCAAGGCGGTCAGCCATTTTTGCTCCAAGCTGCAATGCTTTAGCAACCTGTCGTTCAACGACACCATCGAAAAGATGGCTGTCATGGAAGAGAAAGCATGAATCTTAACTTCAAATTGCGGCCCGTTGAGACTTTCACTGATTACGAGGCTATCCGGCATCTTCATAGAGGGCGTGTGAAGGTTAGGAACGTAGACGAATTAACTTCCGCAAGTAGGCGCATAGATTTGGGTCAGATTTGACCAATATCAGATCGCAAAAGTTGAAGGAATAGCGAGCTATTTTAATACTTTT
>JAJSZO010000167.1:0-2304 GCA_030262795.1 Deltaproteobacteria bacterium
GCACCAATTTTAGTTTTGACATCATTTAACGTCGCCATATTATATCCTTATAAGCATTCTTCTAAGGTATATTGCTTTTATTAGCTATTTATTTAAGCTTTTAATATAGATGCTATCAAACTAATCTTCAATACACTTTTTTATTAGAATAAGCGCTATTTAATTGTGTCCTTGAACTCCGCATCATAAGCAGTCAAGGCTTCTTGCATTTGTTTATCCAGCGAATCTGATATCTCCTGTTTCTCATCCAGCTCACTGAATATCTTTGGATATCTATCTTCCATAAAACCGTAAAGCCCTGCCTCATATTTTGCCAGCACATCAAGAGGATATTTGTCAAGAAATCCTTTTGAACCTGCAAACAATAGTGTAACCTGTTTCTCCATTGAAAGCGGCTTAAATTGAGGCTGTTTCAGAATTTCAACAAGTCTTGCACCTCTTGTAAGCTGTGCCTGAGTTGCTTTATCCAGATCACTTCCAAAAGCAGCAAATGCCTCAAGCTCACGATATTGCGCCAGATCAAGGCGCAGAGTACCGGCAACCTGTTTCATTGCTTTAACCTGTGCTGCTCCACCAACTCGTGAAACCGACAAGCCAACATTAATAGCAGGTCTGACACCGGAAAAGAACATACCGGGTTCAAGATAAATCTGACCGTCTGTAATGGAAATAACGTTTGTTGGAATAAATGCAGAAACGTCACCAGCTTGTGTCTCAATTATTGGAAGGGCTGTCATTGAGCCGGCACCAAGCTCATCATTCAATTTTGCCGATCTTTCAAGAAGTCGGGAATGATTATAGAAAATATCGCCTGGAAATGCTTCACGACCGGGAGGTCGTCTTAAAAGAAGTGAAACCTGACGGTAAGCTACAGCCTGCTTTGAAAGGTCATCATATACGATCAGCGAATGCTGACCTTTATCACGAAAGTACTCAGCCATAGCGCATCCCGAATATGGAGATACAAATTGCAGTGTTGCGGGATCACTCGCGCAGGCAGCTACAACTGTTGTATATTCCATAGCACCGTGTTTTTCCAAAATATCAACAACCTGTGCAACCGTAGATTTTTTCTGCCCGGTAGCAACATAAATGCAGTAAACATCTTTGCCTTTCTGATTTATAATTGCATCAACTCCGATAGCTGTTTTACCGATCTGGCGGTCACCGATTATCAGCTCACGTTGCCCTTTTCCCACCGGTGTCATTGCATCTATAGCTTTAAGACCTGTATACATTGGCTGATGCACACTCTTTCTCGCTATAACACCCGGCGCAACCATTTCAACTCTTCTAAATTCTTTTGCGTCAATGGGTCCTTTTCCATCAAGCGGTTCGCCAACAGCAGAAACCACACGCCCAAGAACAGCCTCACCAACCGGAACCTGTGCAATCCGCCCTGTCCTCTTGACCATATCACCTTCTTTAATATGGATGTCCTCACCCATAATGGCAATACCCACATTATCTTCCTCAAGGTTCAAGACAAGCCCCAGTATACCGCCTGGAAATTCAACCAACTCCAAAGCCATAGCCTTCTCAAGGCCGTAAACTCTGGCAATCCCATCACCAACCGACAAAACAACTCCTGTTTCACTTAACTCAACTTTCTTGTCGTAATCCGCAATTTGTTCTTTAATTATCTGACTTATTTCTTCAGCTCTTAATTCCATTATACACTCTCACCCCTTTTAAAAGATTCTCTCATGTTGAGCAATTGTGTTCTGATGCTTCCATCTAAAACAAGATCGCCTATCCTGGATACTACTCCACCAATAAGCGACGAATCTTGTTCAATATCCAAAATAACGTCCTTACCGGTCATTTTTGACATGGTTGAACGAATTTTATCTATTGCTTCAGATGAAAGTTCAGTGGCCGAAACCAAGCTTGCCCTTGCAATGCCTTTCAATTCATCCGCGAGTTTTTTATAAAACTCATTAATATTACCTAAAAATCCAATTCGGCCTTTATCAAACACCAAAAGCAGAAAAGCTTTCATCGTATCAGAAAGATATAACTGATCAATTACTGCATGCAATACCCTCCTGCGACCTGCTGCATCGTAAAGGGGGTTTGTAATTGCCTGTTCGAGCTCTTTTTCGCCTGCTACCAAACCTGCGACATTATTAAGCTCTTCCCTGTAGGATTCAGCCTGACCATCCTCTTTGCCAATAAGCAAAAGCGCTTTGGCATAACACCGTGCTATAGACAAATTTTTCACTATGCCACCACCTTCTCTAAGTATTCATCTACTAATCGATCATGATCTTCGATTGTAAGTTGATTTTTTATGATCTCTTC
>JAJSZO010000167.1:2404-5843 GCA_030262795.1 Deltaproteobacteria bacterium
CCCTTGCCTCTTTTAAGCCTGAGATAAAAGCATCATCTTTTTCCTTTATCTCTCCGTTACAGGCATCAATATTCTGCTCAAGGCCGGCAACCTTTTCTTTTCTCTGAATTAGTATATTTCTGATTGGCTTGTATAAAACAAAATTAAGTGCCCATATCAAAAACAGGAAATTTATGATTTGTATAAATAACGAACCATCCACGCTTATCATTGAACTTCCCCCTTAACCGATCTTTTAATAATTTATTTATTAAAACATACATTCCAAAATCATAACTTCGCAGGTGTATATATTACCTATAACAAATTGTCAAAGGTTTTTTTTAAAATTTTATTCAACCATAAACCTCCTCATGCTTACATTAATTAAAATTCCTATACATATCATAACTGTCACAAGCGATGAACCACCATAGCTGATAAATGGCAATGTAACTCCAACGACCGGCATCAATCCCATTACCATGCCGATATTAATAATTACCTGCCAGAATATCATTGCTGTGATACCAACTGAAAGAATGGTACCGAATGGCTCTCGACATCTATAAGCAACATTCAATCCCTTTATAATAAGGAGTAGAAAAATAATAAGCATCATTACAGAACCTGTTAATCCCCACTCTTCTGCCAAAACTGAAAATATGAAATCTGTGTGCTGTTCAGGAAGAAATGAAAGTGCATTTTGCGTTCCTTGCAAAAACCCTTTGCCGGATATCATGCCTGAGCCTATAGCAATTTTTGATTGTATAATATGATAACCGGTCCCAAGAGGATCCCTCTCCGGATCCAAAAATGTCAATATCCTCGCCTTCTGATATTCTCTCAAAAAAAACCAGACGAGAGGAACACTTATTATGCACGAAATGATTAAGTATAAAAAGGAACGCTTCTCAATTTTTACAAAAACCGTCATAGAACCGGCAATTAAAACTATCATTATGGCTGTTCCCAAATCCGGTTGTTTTACTATTAAAATAAAAGGAACCATTGTCAGTAAAAAAGGATTAATAAGTTCGCGCAAAGTTAAACCTGCTGTATTCGTATGTTTTGAATAATACCTTGCCAGAATTATTATTACAGCAATCTTTACCGGTTCAGACGGTTGAATTGAAAAAAATCCAAACTTCAGCCAGCGCATAGCCCCCTTAGAGCCTTCACCAAATATTAACACACCAACAAGAAGAGAAATGCATAAAATATAAATTATATGCCCCCATTGATCAAAAATTTTGTAATTGAATAAAAAAGAAATAATTAGAAAAAATAACCCGACAAAATACCATACGAGCTGCTTATAATATTCCATCTGAAGCACCTGTGTTCCGGCCGTTACCGCACTATATAAAGTAACAAGCCCCATACAACACAGTATACAAGTTAAGCCCAATAAGCTCCAGTCGAAATTCTGAATAAGACGACGGTCAAACATATTAACCTTCTAAATCGTGTCTGAATGAAAACCCCGTTCAGACACGGTTTTGAAAACGAATTGCATCACATAATAGGGAACCATCATCAAGATGGCTTTATTCTATTTTGGTTACACTCATTTAATTTGATATTGATAAATAAGTTCTTATAAGTTCTTTCGCAAGTGGAGCGGCAGCACTGGAACCATGTTCACCATGTTCAACAATAACAACCACAGCTATTTGTGGTTCCTTTGATGGAGCATAAGCTGCAAACCATGCATGTGGTTTTAAGTGATCAAATTGATGTATTTTATCCTTATAAGCACTATCATCACCACCTTTCCTTCCTACAAGCTGAGCTGTCCCGGTTTTACCGCTGATATCAACATCATCAATATGTTCACTAATCCATGCTGTTCCTTTTCTTTTGTTAACTGCATCCCAGAGCCCTTTCCTCACGATATCTAACGTCCGTTGACAGGCAGGCAATTTTCCTGTAATTTTCCTATTGTTTTCACTAACGATTTCGCCCTTTGCTGTCTCTACCTTTCTAAGAATCAATGGCTGATGCCTTATTCCTCCATTCGCTATTCCGGAAATCAAAGTCATCATCTGCAAAGGAGTTACAAGATTATAGCTCTGCCCTATAGCAACAGAAAGGGTTTCGCCCAACTGCCATCCAATGCCCGTACGACGCCTTTTCCAATCAGCAGTTGGTATCAAGCCTTTTGCTTCATAATCAAGGTTAATACCTGTTGAGGATCCCAAACCACAAGCTCTGGCGTACCATGCTAGTTTATCAACACCCAATTTTTGACCAACCTGATAAAAAAAAACGTCACAGGATTCAGCTAACGCCTTCACAACATTAACTTTATCGTGTCCTTTTTTTTCCCAGCATCTAAAAACACTGTTTCCGCATTTGTAATAACCCGGGCAATGAAATGATGTATTTTCATCAATTATTCCTTCCTCAAGACCCGCTATTGCCGTCACTATCTTATAGATCGAAGCGGGTGGATATTCGGCATTGATAGCCTTGTTTTCCATTGGCCTGAATGGATTGGAAATAAGAGAATCCCATTGTTTATGTGACATTCCGTTAACAAATGCATTCTGGTCAAATGCAGGACTGCTGGCCATGGCCAGTATTTGTCCCGTAGCCGGCTCCATCGCTATTATTGTGCCTGCTAAACCTTCTAAAAGTTCTTCAGCCTTTTTCTGTAGTAAGCCATCAATTGAAAGATAAATATTGTGACCGGGAAAAGCCTCAACGGTTCTCAAAACTCTAACAACCTGCCCTGCCACATTTACCTCGACCTGCCTTCCTCCACGCTTACCTCTCAATAGACTTTCATAAATTTTTTCCACACCAAATTTTCCAATATAATCACCGGCTTTATTGCAAGAATATTTTTCCGATTTAAGCTCATCGGAACTAATCTCACTTAGATATCCTATAAGATGGGCTGCACTTTGCTTATAAATATAGTGCCTTCTTGGTTTAACGCTAACAACAATACCCGGAAGATTATATTTGTGGACTTCAATAGCAGCCAACGCATCTCTCCCTATATCCTGCTTTAATAAAACAGGGGCATAGGATGATGCTCCTCTATTATGGCTGATTTTTGACATAAGTTCCGTTGCCGGAACATCTATATATTGACTAAGCATTTCAATTGTATCTTCAACAGGCTTTGCATCTTTTAAAATTATGCTCAAATCAAATGAAGGTCTATTATCAACCAGCAACTTTCCATTGCGATCAAAAATCAATCCTCTTGAAGGGTCTATATTTTGCAATCTTATACAATTGTTTTCTGAAAGTCGTCTAAATTTATTCCCTTCGATTACCTGAAGATAAAAAAGGCGGGCAATAAGTATTAGAAAAGCCGCCAGGACTAAAAAGACAACTCCGGTCAAACGTTTTTTATACCAGTCACTATCTGCGCTCTGCAAATATTTGCTCAAAGTTTCGGCATCCTTTAGCTTTTTTCAGCAATTAGTTTATTAAACCATTT
>JAJSZO010000168.1 GCA_030262795.1 Deltaproteobacteria bacterium
TTGACCATGCGAGAAGCCGTCCCTTAAAGCTCACAATGGCTGGATAACAAAGAACAAAAAAATTTAAAGCCAAAAACTGGGGAAAGTTTCGTAGCGTTTTGGACACCCTAGACAACATGGATTGTGAGGACAAGTATGAACTTGAATGCACAGGAAGTGCCTGCCATTCATGCGGATAACTGTGTCGAGTTTGGTTAGAAGCAAATTGGTGGGAGAACAAGTGGTTTCAATCACTTTGGCTTATGCTCCCCTGGATCTGATTCTGCCTGATCAGCCGAATCGCGCAGTACGGACCCGTATGCTGCGTGGTGTGGGAGGGGCGGCCTGTGAGGGTCGCTCCTATCCCGATAGCCGATTTATGGGGCTTTCTGCTTTTTTATTACGACAATAGTGATTTCTTAAGAAGATATACTTCAACTCATGATGTGACAAGTTCATCCAGTTTTTGTATTGGCGAATGATACCCTCGCTCAATCATCTGCCGTAACCACGTATTGCCCTCAAGAAGAGTAATTGTACCCTGCTTGACTAACATCGCTAAAATACCAAGTGTTCCGGTATGCGGGATGGTGAGTCGTACCGCCCATTGTCGGGCATCTTTATCATCCGTCGCGATTTTATAGGCCCGATTAACAGCAACGGCAAGACATGAGGCTTCTCCTTCCCCAAATGTTTCACGAATTGACGAAACCTCACTGTTTCAGCTTCTGTTAAGTGAAGGCGTTGTAACCATGTCCACGGGTACTCTGGTAATCGACCGAGTTGAACGCCTCGTTCCAATTCATGAAACACCTGCTCTGTTGTTCCGACATCCTCAAAAAATGCATGGTGAATAGAGTCAGGATGCTGAATCAACGCAAAATTGGACAAAACCGTGTTATCAATGAGAATCATTTATGTTGAACGGCCTGGCTTGCAGCCTCATTCCATTGAGTGATTGCCGCAAATTCAGCCCGAGCCTCTTCTGGAGTGTCGATGCCCAACCTGAGAGTAATCCCTTGTCTCACAAATTGCTCTTGGAGTTCAAAGCGATGTATTCCGAGTAACTCTGCCGCTTTGCCTAAATTAATCTCTTCATCTATATAGGCTCCGACAATGACCAACCAGCGTAATTCCGCTTGTTGGGTCAAGATGGCGTCGAGCATTTGATCAACAAGTTCTGGGCGATATTGTCTTACCTTAAGCAATTGATTATACGTCCATGGTTGTATCATCATATGTTTAAATCCCATCAATTCACACTGTTATCTTTTATTGCAACATAGTGCTTTCTCATTGTCAATATTTTTGTATTTGTGTCTCGAAAACGTAGGCTAATGTATGTTTCGCGCAGTTAGATTCTAACATGCTTAATTAATTGCATTTACAGATTTTAACAAATAATATATCTGTAAATTCGAAAAAAAGCAAGAAGGAGAGTGAAACATGCATGAAAATCAAGATGTTAATATTGTATCAAGGGACAACATAAATTCCCTTATACAGCTTTGTCTTCAAACTGAGCAGGATCGGGGTTTATCAAAAAATTCGATTGTTGAGCTTAAGCGATACCTGAACGAATTTTCAACTTATTGTGAATGCCAACATATTTATTCTGTTAAAGATTTTACACCATCATTTTTAAAAGACTACATCGACCGGCGTTGTAAAAGTGCAGGGCCAAACCTGAGGAAAGCCATAGTCTGGTCTTTGCGCAACTTTGGCAAATATCTTGCCTTGCTGCAAGTTGTCGATGATGATCCCGCCAGGAACTTGCGTCATTCAAAATTTCATCCCCGCACCTAACTAAATTATTTCATTAAACACCGGAGACAAATGGATTACCCAGGCATTTCGGCATTGGGCTTACCCTGTGGCAGCGGAGCAATTGAAAGCGCAGTTCGCAGAGTGATCAATCTTCGAATAAAAGGCCCTGGCATTTTTTGGAAGGAACAAAGCGCAGAGGCTATTTTGTTATTGCGATCTTATTACAAAGCAGGACGCTGGAACCTGTTGAAACAAATGGCAATTTCCTCCGAATCTATTATTGCAGCATGACCCACTTTTTGGGAATGCGCCCGATTACATAATTTGCATTATCACTGACTATGCATCCTTTGGTATATAAAATTAAGCAGCGTCTGATAATTAAGTTCAGATTATGTAAGAAGATGCAGGCAGCATGACAGGCGGGGCATTAAGACAGACAAGCGGTTCCCTTATTTTATTCGTCTGCGATCTTGCTTACAAACATGCTTGCATCAACAATCTGAATACCGTGATAATGCTTGAGGTTTCTCAGGTGAGGATCTCTTGAGACAATATAATCCGCTTTTCCTTCCAGAGCACAGGCAAGAAATTTGTTATCAGTCGGATCGTCGGTTATTCTGTTCGTTTTGTATTTGTCCTTAGTAATTATCGCTTTTCTGAATATAAGTCGGAAAAATTTTTTCAAGGTTTCTTCTTTTGGGTTAAATCTTTGCTGTATTCTCGGATAATGAAAAACCCGGTTGACTTCTTTTATTATATCAATGGAAGTAACCAGTATAAAATCCAGATTGATCCAGTGGTTCTGAAGTCTGGCAGATACAGTATTTTTTCCAAACAGGCCGCTTATAAAAAGGTTGGTATCAATTACCGCCCTTAGCCTACGCCTCAATTTTATTTTCTCCGTAACTTTCTTCTGCTCTAACGGCTTTGACGGCTTCATCCACTAACTCATCTATCTTCTCATCAGAATATTCTTCAGCCCCTTTCCTAAGCTCCAAAACTACCTTTTCCATTTCTCTTGACCAGGTTGTGTCTTCTTGAGAGGGCATAACTTCATCTATTCTGTTTTTTACAATCATACCTTCAAGAACAGTTTTTATTGCAAATTGTTCATGGGGGCTCATCATTGAAATTAGTTCAAACTGTTCCAACAGCTTCCGGTCAAATATTTTAGATGAGGCTACACTTTCACTTTTATCAAAAATCAGTTCATCTGATGAAACGCCAAGTGTTTTTGCAATATTCTTTATAATTTCCAAAGTAGGTGAAGATTTTCCTCCTTCATATCGCTTCATTTGGGAAATTCCCACACCGATTTTTTGGGATAGTCCTTGCTGTGTAAACCCTTTTTCTTTTCTGAGTTTTGAAAGTTTTTCTGAAAATGGCATAAAATATCCCTCCAATCCTTTTTATTATTTTTAGGGATTATAACACGGAATTTTGAAACTATGTTATTTTCAAATAATGTTGGTAAAAAAGTTATTAACAATAAGTGCTGTCTAAGATACCAAACAGTTCATAAAAGAAACAACAAATTTTTTGGGATTTTAGCAAAATATTGCGACCTGTGCGGATAGGTTTTTCCTGGAAATCAATCAGTTGCCAACATAAAAGTAACAGAATCTCACTGTCAACATAACAAGAAAAATTCGAGCTGTGCGGGTAGGATATTTCAGATTTACGCCGCCAATTTGAAATCAATTTCTTTCTCCTCAAACCACCGCTTATATTCTCAGCAATTCTCATTATGAAAAAATAAGTTGAAATTCAATAGGTTAGAAATTCTCTTTGCCCTTAAAATATCTAATTTTTTCAGCTAAAATCAGAAAATATGACTATTTTAGGGGGGGTGAACAAACCTATTAATCTCTGTAACCATCAGGCAAACATCCCATATTTGCCTGTAAAATAAGGACAATTTCCATAATTAGAATTGCCGGGAACGTCCCTCAACCAAGGAACGTCCCGCAACCCGCAACCATTGTGCCTCCACATAAAGAGTTTTGTCTTGCGGTCTGTCTTTACCGCCCGGACGATTTCCTTTGCATATATCACAACAGGCAGGTTTGCAAGTATTCAAGCCCTAAGGAAATACTTTCTGGTTGGCCGGCTCCAGACCTATCTGATTTATTTGAAAATATAAGAGTAGAAGAGGTGGTCATCCTTTAGATACCACCGGTTTATTGGTGTATTTTTCGATAGCAAAATGGTGGCTGAGGTTCGAATTACCCACAAATTATTGAGGCATATAACAAAAATTTAACACAGTCGTAATAATCCTGTAACATTGAAGTGGGTTAAGAAAGAACAAAAACTTGAGAAAAAAAGCAGGGAGTGGGGAGCAGGGACTAAGGGAAAAGGAAATGAAAACGGAGTATTTACATATGAAAGGCATATTATTAAAGGCGGATCTTCATGTCCACTCCAAATATTCGAGACGGCCTTCCGCGTGGGTTCTCAGGAAAATAGGCTGTTCTGAGAGTTACACTGAACCTGAGAATCTCTATGCACTGGCGCGGGACAGGGGGATGGATCTGGTCACGATTACCGATCACAATACCTTAGCCGGAAGTCTGGAGATCGCCCATCTGGAGAACACCTTTTTAAGTGAAGAGATCACCACATATTTTCCTGAGGACCGTTGCAAATTCCATGTTCTGGCCTACGATATAACTGAAAAGCAACACGAGGATATTTCTGTTTTGAGGAATAATGTCTTTCACCTTATCAAATATCTTAACGAGGAAAAGATCATTTATGCTCTTGCCCATCCGCTGTTCGCAATAAATGACAGGTTGACTATTGAGCATCTGGAGCAGGCCTTTCTTCTATTTAACAATTTTGCAATAAACGGTTCACGTGACGATCACCAAAACAGCGTTCTTCAAGAAATCCTGAAAAATTTAACCCGGGCAGATATCGACTATTTAGCCAATAAATATGATTTAGAGCCTGTGGGTCATGAACCCTGGAGCAAGACATTGATCGGGGGTTCGGACGATCACTCCTCACTTTATATTGCCACAACCTATACTGAAGTGGAGGGAGTTTCCTCGGTAAAAGAATTTATGGCCGGCATAGACCAAAACACGGCTAAGGTAAATGCTGTTGCATCCAGCCCCCAAACTCTGTCCCATAATCTATATAGCATTGCCTATCAGTTTTATTGCAACAAATTAGGACTCGACCGTTATGTCGACAAGGAACCTCTCATAAAGTTTATCGACCATGCCCTTGTTCCTTCTTCTGAAAAGGGAGCAGGGCTTGGCAAACGGATCCGAAACATAGTGACCGGCAGGATGTCAGGGCATCTTTTCAAATCAATGCCCGGGACGATAGGAGATATATTCCAAAAAAACGCTGTTGAAATCATCCTTAAAAATCCATGTATGAGCGAATTATTGAAACAATCCAATCACAATCTCGAAGATATGAACAAGGCATGGTTTCAATTTGCAAATCAGATATCTAATGAGATTCTCAGACAGTTTGCCGATTCAATCCTCAAAAGCATTAACGGTGCGAATCTGTTTAATGTTTTTCATACTATCGGTTCTGTTGGATCACTTTACACCATGCTTGCCCCTTATTTTGTCTCATACAGTGTGTTTGTCAAGGACCGGCGGTTCTGCAGTTATTGTCTGGAACATTTCAGCAATGGCGGGAAACCCGCCCGCCTGTCACAGATAGGCACGAGCAGGCAGGTAAAAAGGCCAAGGCTCAAGATAGCCCATTTTACTGATACATTCTATGATATAAACGGCGTTGCCCTGACACTCCGGATGCAGATGGAAATGGCCATTAAAAACAAAAAACAGCTCACAATTATTACCTGCGGTCCCGAATCAGGGATTTCCGGCCCGCCTGCCACAGCAAGACACGAGCGGGCAGGTGTAACGAATTTTATGCCTGTAGGTGCATTTGAAATGCCGGAGTATCCGGATATGAAACTCTATTATCCATCAAAGGGGGGTATCCACTCGTCTCTCGTAATGCTATGCTGGCCGTATGCAAGAAAAAATTCGCCATCCGGTACCTGGCGTTGATTACCCGCGCACACTGATTGAGTTTGAGG
>JAJSZO010000169.1 GCA_030262795.1 Deltaproteobacteria bacterium
TTATTAATCTTATCTGCTCATACACTATGCCGAGTTCAACAGGATTCATGTCCTTAACAGAATCATATATCTTTTCTCTTGCCTTCAACCATCCCAATCCCGAAGGGATTCATCCAGTGCTCTGCGCATTGCCTTCTGCGCCTGCGGCTCCCCATGAACCAGTTTGATCTTTCCCGGCCTTTCCGGCATGGAAGCAACCCACTCAATCAACCCTTTCTGATCCGCATGGGCCGAGTAACCGCTCAACGTATGAACGCTTGCCTTGATATCAAATTTTTCACCGTCTAAAACCACATAGCCACCGGGCCTTTTTGAATACTTGAGGATATCCCTTCCAGGCGTATCCTTTGCCTGATACCCCACAAACAAGATATCGGTCCGTGAATCATCAATCCCCCGCTTCAGATGATCGACAATCCGTCCTCCCGTGCACATTCCGCTGCCTGCAATAACAATGGCAGGCCCATCCATCTCCAAAAGCTTTTTATGATCCCGGAACCGCTCTACAGAATAAAGATTCTTAAAATCAATGGGATGATCGCCTTTTGCCTTGAACTCCCTTGCTTCCTTATCCCAGAAGGAATCAAGGCTGGAATATATCTTTGTAATTTCAAGCCCCAGGGGAGAATCAATGAAAACAGGAACCTTTGTGCCAATTCTGTCCATCTCATAAATCAGTTCTTGTATGCGTCCCAGGGAAAAAGCAGGGATATATACAATCCCTCCATCATCCAAGGCCCTGCCAAGAATTTTTCTCAGTACTTCAATTCTGCTCTTTCTTCCTTCGTGATTCCGGTCGCCGTATGTGGATTCCAGAATCAACAAATCGCAGGGTTCAGAGATATCAGGATCACAGAGAATAGGCGTGTCTTTAGCCCCCAGATCGCCGGAAAAAACAATGGTAAAACCATCAGGGAATTCAAAACGGATAAAACAGGAGCCCAAAATATGCCCGACACAACCAAACTTAAAGGCAATCCCTTTTTTCAGTTGGAATTTCTCTCTGTACTCAAAACCCCATGAAAGCTCATCAATGGTTTTTAGAATCTTTGCAGCCTGCCGCTCAGTCATGTATGAAAAACTCATGGCATCTTCCAGCATTGGTATCAGTAATGCCTTGGTGGCATGAGTACAAATTATCTCGCCATCAAACCCAGCTTCAATCAGCTCAGGCACCCTGCCAATATGATCAATGTGAGCATGGGTAAGCAATAGATAATCTATATCAACCGGTTTCACAGGCCATGATTCCATGGGAAGGACAACGTCATTACCCTGTGCAAGCCCACAGTCCACCATAATATTGAGGCCATTTGCCTGCAACAGATGGCATGAGCCGGTAACAGTGTTTTCGCCACCTAAATGAATGATGTTTGGTTTTTTCATTATATTCTTCTTTGCGCCTTAGCGCCTTTACGTGAGATATTTTTTATCACCTTAGCCGGAACCCCTGCAGCCACAACATTATCAGGAATATCACGATTCACAAAACTCATAGCCCCTACTACCGCATTCTCACCAACAGTAACTCCAGGCATGATAACGCTATGACTCCCTATCCTGCAATTTTTCTTCAAAACCACTTTACCCTCTTTGCCATCAATCGTAGAAACAGAATAGATTGAGCAGTGCGAACCTATCTGCACCTCATCTTCAATGGTTACGCCAAACTTCGCATTAATATACGTAAATGCCCCAATATCCGTCTTGTACCCAAGACTCAACTTATCTTTATGCTGAACCACCCAGTTATACTTTGTAGGCTTACCTTCCTCAATTCGAGGATATTCCCAATCTTTGAACCTGTCCATCATTATTATTTCCTCACGCAAAGGCGCCAAGTCGCAAAGATTTTAAAGCTATAACCTCAGGCTTCACGGTAAATTGCGGGAGCACATGATAACATGCCGAAATTATTAATTATAAATTTCTCATAATTGCGTGTGCATTTCTGTCTGAAATCAGGCTGTGAAAAACAAGTAATGCGCTATGTGTTGTGTTTCTATAAACACCTAAGCGCAATATATAGTAGCTAATGCAATTTCACATGAA
This sequence comes from Deltaproteobacteria bacterium, assembly GCA_030262795.1. Taxonomy (GTDB): domain Bacteria; phylum Desulfobacterota; class Desulfobacteria; order Desulfobacterales; family ETH-SRB1; genus B13-G4. The sequence continues at coordinate 2,053 of JAJSZO010000169.1, forward strand.
ATTCATGCACACATTCTATTTTGAGAAATTAGGCAATTTGCCGTGATCTCTGAACCTATTGACAACTCGTGAAATACCGTCACGAATAAGCTCCGAACCAAAATTGATTAATAAACCCAGCCTTTTATCAGCCAGTCGCAGGTACGTTAACAATTGTTTCTTGTGTACCGGCATTACCTTCTCAACAAATTTCAGTTCTACAATTACCTTATCTTCAACAATAATATCTGCACGGAATCCCTCATCAAATTTTATGCCTTCAAAAACAACTGTCACCGACACCTGTTTCTCAACTTTCAAACCCCTTCTCTTTAACGCATGCGCCAAAACAACCTCATATACTGATTCCAGCAATCCTGGTCACATCCCCTTATGTATCTGAAACACCGCATCAACAATAATCTTCGCAATCTCATTCTCATTCATATTTTTTCTTTACCTTAGCGTCTTAGCGCCTTTGCGTGAGACCCCAAAAACTCCCGCGCCGTAGCGTGACCAGCCTGGCTGATCCCATCCCTCCTCAGCACCTTAACAACCGTCATCAATATAATCTTCACATCCAGCCACACAGACCAGTTATCCACATACCACACATCCAGCTTAAACTTATCTTCCCAGCTTATCGCATTCTGCCCATTGATTTGAGCCCAGCCGGTGATCCCAAGCCTTACATCGTGGTAACGCGCCTGCTTTTTGGAATACCGGGGCAGATACTCCACCAGCAAAGGCCGCACATGTTTAAACAAAACAAGCGATCAGATTCTAATCTACTGTGCAAGTAGTGTGCATGCACAGTTAATATCTAATCCTGTACCTGCACTTCGGATCATTACGTTTTTCTGTTGTAGGTTCGATCATATTCTTATGTATGAGGCGATTTATCCAACTAATCGTAGTGCGTTTTGCCATGCTTAGGGCGTCGCTTATTTCTTTGGTTTTCAGGGGCTCAGCACTGGCTTTCAGAAGGTTTAAAATCTGTTCTTCGACCTCACTGATCGCTCCCTCTCGCTTTGGATAAAGGGTTACTTTAAAGCTGTTTTCCAGTTCTTCCAAACCAGGCTCTCTCCCAGTATACTCAGCGCATAGTTTCAATATTTTGACAGGAATGCCCAAACTGTGCAGATCCATAAACCCTGCCTCTTTAAGATATTGCACAAGAACCTGATTCCGATAGTATTTTGCCCCAAGCCTGATTGATTCAATCGAAATCGTATTTGGCAGTTTGCCCGGGCTTTCGATCTCAAGCCGATCAGGATAAATATCAACCCGGATATCTATCCCGGAGACTGTATAATCCCTATGTGCAACGGCATTGACAATCGCCTCCCGAATAGAACTCCTCCAGATATGGATAGTCCACTACTCTTACCGCTCCCTTAAGCGTTGCACTGCTTTTTTCAAGGATAATCGATTTTATCTTTTCCAATGCTTCATCTATAAGGCCGGACTTTTCCTTTTCGCCATGTTCGGAAAATGTGTTCATAATCGGTTTGCCCAGACGAAAATCTACATAATTATAGTCTCTTTCAGTATTTGCAAATTTAGTGACAGTGATGCCGGAGTAACCAAGCAAATAAGAAGGCTTTTTCGCAAACAATAACGCTCCCACAACTGTCGGACATAGCTTCCCCTGGTATTCAACCAGAACCTCTTTGTTTTTCAAAAATCTCTTAATTTCGGCATCTTTCCAACCCAAAATATCAATCTGATTAATCTGATTATGTCTAAAAAAATTGACAATTCTTGTAAAATCAAGCTCCTCATACCGCCCTTTTATCATCGGCGTCACTTCATAGTGAATCTGGCCTGAAGTCTGAAACAAGCGGAGCAGTTCATCTCTGGCAGCCTCCTGGATACGCGTGCCACGACGGGTATAATATCTCTCCCTCCCTCTTTGTAATATGGCATATGGTTTTGAAAACCCCACCTACCCGCCGGAGCCGTTTGCAAAGGCGGCAATTTCCTTTGCAAAATCTATATTTTTCTCCCTTTCGGATTTGAATTCAAACCGGCTTGTCTCACCGCTTTCAATTAATTCCCTTATCTCTTCAGTTAAAAACACAAAAACTCCTCGTTTCAGCCTTGTCATTCATTCTTTTTATCTTTCTTCGCGTCTTTGCGCCTTTGCGTGAGGCCCCAAAAACTCCTGCGCCGTGGCGTGACCAGCCTGACTGATCCCATCCCTCCTAAGCACCTTCACAACCGTCATCAAAATAATCTTCACATCCAGCCACACCGACCAGTTATCCACATACCAAACATCAAGCTTAAATTTATCCTCCCAACTAATCGCATTCCGCCCATTTACCTGAGCCCAGCCGGTGATTCCCGGTTTCACCTCATGCCGCCTTGCCTGTTCCGGTGTGTACCGATCCAAATACTGCATCAGCAAGGGCCTTGGTCCGACAATACTCATATCCCCCTTGATCACATTGAAAAATTCCGGCAGTTCATCTATACTGGTTATGCGCAAAAACCGCCCCAGCCGGGTTAGCCGCTTTCCATCCGGCAGTAAATCCCCATCCTCATCCCGTGCATCCGTCATAGTCCTAAATTTGTAAATAACAAAAGGCCTGCCATGCAGCCCCGGCCGTACCTGCCTGAAAAGCACAGGCGAGCCGATTCTTAGGCGCACCAGAACGGCCATGATCAACATAAGAAGGGATAAGAAAAAAAAGGCGGGAATACTTAGTGCAAGATCAAAAAGGCGCTTCATCAAGTGAACCTTCTATATATTTCCTTACGATGACCTATTTTGACAATTTCTATAGTCACTATGGCAGAGTAAACAGAATAAATTATTCTATAGTCACCTGCACGAAGGCGATATGTACATTCTGTACCATGGAGTTTACGACTCTTGGGGGGATGGGGGTTGTCAGGTAGTGTTTCAATAATTTGAAGAATTCTTGAAATGGTCTTTTTTTGAACTTTTTTGAGCTCTTTTCGAGCCGATTGTTTCCACTTAATCTTATATGAGACCATCGTTTTTTAACTCAGCAAGAAACTTTTTATGAGGTATTGTTGGTTCATCTCTTCTTTCAGCCACAGCAGCCAAATCTTCGATATCCTCAATCAATTCTTGAAATTTAGAGATCGACAGTATGATTGATTTTTTCTTACCCTTTTCATCTGTTATATATTGAGGGCAAACATTGCCTAACTTTATCATTTGAGCACCTCCTTCATAAAACTATTAATATACTATCATCTCAAAAATTGAATCGCAAACTAAATTTTCAGCGGCCACCTGTAATAGAAACACATACATCAAACAAGCGTTTAATATTCATCCGTCACAAACCTTCTCCAGAAAAGAAACCAGACTATCAGATAGATCCTGTCTTGCAAATTGGGATATGGCAAGTTTGCGGGCATTGATTCCCATTTCTTTCCTTTTTTCAGGATGATCCGCTAATTCAATCAAGGCGTTTGCAAATGCTTCAGGATTTTCAGGTAGAACTGCCACACCACATTGATTTTGAGTTATAATCTCTTTCAGCCATCCATGATAGTTGTTTAAAATCGGAAGTCCGCTGGAAATATAATCAAAAAATTTATTCGGTGAAGTCCCATAGTAAAAAGCCGGTACATTATCAAGAATCATCATCCCCACGTGACACTGCTTCAGTAACTCAGCCAGTTGGGCCTTGGGAATTGGATCTATGAATATGCAATTGTTTAACTCTCTCTCAAAAGCCTTTTGCTTCAACCCGGGCTTAAGCTCAATACCCGTGAATGAA
>JAJSZO010000170.1 GCA_030262795.1 Deltaproteobacteria bacterium
TCCTTCTTCTAATGCGGAAAGATAGAGTATCCATTTGGTGATTTTGTGTTCATTGATCCTTTCTATCCACTTTGTTACCTGGTCGTTTAATTCAGCCCAGATAAAACCGGATGAAAGATCTACCGCGAGGATTTCGTTTAATGTTTCTTCACTGGCAATTGTTTTGCCCTGCTCTGCTGCCTGCTGAATTACTGCTGTAATATAGAATGGGTTTCCGCCGCACCGTTCTGCTATAACCGGCAGCATTTTTTCTTCTGTTTGTGTTTTATGATAAAGAGAAGCATTAAACGCCAATTGTGCTCCCCAATAGTTTGTCATAGGCTCTATGGGATGGCTGCGAAATCTTCCAAAGAGAGATCCTCTCCCGAGTATTTCTCTTGCCAGGATGCTCATGGCGGAACCTGTCACAAAATGAGGGCAAGTGGGTGATTCAACTGCTTCCTGCATGTAGCCGACTATATCAAACTTGTATTGAGGAAGGCGGGTGTTTTGGAATTCGTCCAGGAACATGACAATTGTACTCTCATCCCGGTCAGAAACCCGGCGGGGGAGCCACAATGCCCACTCTTCAGGCATTGTAACATCTTTTTTTAAAAGCCCGTCATACACGTTTAGAGCGCCTTGAAGACCTTCGGTTATGCTAAGATTTTTTTTAATAAGCTTAATCAGATCATTTCTTGTAACTCCCTGTTCAGAAAGAATAAGAGGATCTCTCAAACGAAAGGCTGCGTACCACCTGAGAAAATTCTCCACATATTTTGTGGAAAAATCCCAACGATCCGCCACAGTATCTTTGAAACTATAGTACACAGGAACTACTGAGGCATTTTCGTCCCGGTAGTTATCCTGTCCGAAAAAAAGCTTGTTTACTACACGCTTGAATATCTCCGTTTTTCCCATGCGCCTCTGACCCAAAAGAACAGTGGACATAGTCCTGAGGGTTGTAGCCTTGATAGCTGCATTATAGAGATATTCCAGATGTTCTTCCCTGTTTGTATATACTTCTTCAGAAACAAGCGGCCGGATAGCCCATCTGTAATCTGTAAAAAGATTGTCTTTGTTTGTTTTCATGCTAAACCCCATGGTTCATCGTGGATTCTCACAGATTCTTAAAGGATCTCCTCAATAAAATATACCTATCTTCCTATACCAATATTAAAGATCAATATTTTCTTTCCTTGCACCAGCCGTTTTTGCGGCGTGCATAATTCACCCACTGTTGTTTTGGGATCAAAAATTACTATGTATCCTTCATTGGCGCGTTCGGTTAAAAGATACTTGCCGCAAAGTTGATCAATTGCCTTTTCCGCAGTTCTTTCAAAGCTTGAGCGATTTATTTTGGTCTCAATAATGTATTTTCTGCCTTGATAGGTCAGCAGAATATCAATTCTGCCTAATCCGGTTGAAACCTCAAAACTGAGCTTCCCTTTTCCTTGTTCCACAAATTGATAAAGCCATGCCGTGAGCAAAAATTGGCCTGTCTTCTCGTATGGCTTTTGGCTTGTATAAAAGGCAGTTACACCTATCTGCATGATATATTCCTCAAAATCGGAAAGAATGGCTTCCATGTTCAGAAGTCCGTCAGGTCTAAAGTAGCCCTTAACAGATACATCCACAATTGCCCCGGCTTCCCGAAAAAAGGTCTTGGTAAACCTTTTTTTATAGACAGGGTTGCTTACCCTGATATTTTTCCCTTCCGCCTTGATCAAACCATGTGTCAAAAGAAGGGATTGCTCCTCATCGCCGGGGATATATTCAACCCCATCAAAAACAATATTTATAAAAGTTTCTTTGTATTGTTTGGCCTTTTCCGTGATATTATCAAAATGGCTGTTTTCTTCATACAAAAGAATTTCAACGGCTTTTTCCACATTTTCAGCAGTAATCGGATCTTTGGTTTGCGGTTTTATGTTAACCGTCAGAATAGTCCCAAGCCGGTTTACCAGCCAGGGCTGTCCGGATGTTTCATCAAATACTTTTTTTACAGCTTCTTCCGTAAAGACCTGGTTTGTTTCTTCTGTATATTGAGCATAAAGATCGCGGACATTTTTCAGGGTAAATGGAGGAAGTTTAACTTGGTCTGCGATGTTAAAAGGCGAAACACCGCCGACAATCAGTTTTGTGATGTTGCATATGCCTACTAACCCTACGGAGTATAGAGCTTTATCTGTACGTTCCTTATATTTTTGATACAGCTCTCTTAAAGTTGTCAGAAAATTTTCCAGTTCGTTTATTGGAATGCCATCGAATTCGTCTATAAAGATAACAATTTTTTTGAATTCAATTATACGGTTTAATTCCTCAAACAGTTCACTTAATGAGATATGATCTGTCAGATTATGAGAATCCAAGCATACCTTTATAGCATCCAGTTTCAAGCAGTTTACAGCATCCAGTCTGTTTATTAGCTGGTTGTATATCTCTTTTTGAATTAACTGATAAAACCTTTGCCTGTCAATGTTCTTATATGCCTGAAAACTAAGAAACATGGACACATAGGCTGGATCTTTTTCAAGTTTTGAGCTGAAACCTTTAAAAAACGTAGTTTTACCGCTTTGTCTTGGGGCAAATATAGAGAAGTATCTTCCCATGTCAACCATGGTTTTGATGTCCTGGTTCTTTGTATTAACAACATTTTCCAACTCAACATGGTATGACATTTTCGAATCAACTGTCCCGGAATCTTCAAAAATTCGTTTCGGTTTTCTGTAATCCATAGTCACTCCTCTATCCTATACCTTCCCAACCCAAACCCGCTCCCTTTTCCAACATGCACATATTCACCCAGCCTGATATACGGCCAAAATTCCTTTAACTCTCCTTTATACGCAATCTCGCCCATAAACCCTCCCATCTTCATCCTGGTCTTCTGCCGGTTGGAGTACCGCTCCCAGTCGTGCCAGTAGAGAGACTGCTTCGCTGTTTTAATTTTCCTGGACTGTTCGATTAGATCCTTGAATCCGCTGTCATCTATCCTGTAGCCGCAGTGAAAATATGAAAGAAGAGATATGCGGCGGAGCAAATTTCTGAAAAAGACATGAAATTCGAGGTCTTTGGTCAGGCTGTTTTTATACTTGATTCTTGCAGGGGTGATAAAGGAAATGCTCACTGTATGGGGAGGCTCAGGGCTGTTTGCAATAATGTCTGTCCATTGTATCGGAGAAGCGGTTTGAGTCAGGAGTTTTGTGTCTCCACTGTAAATGACTCTCTTTTTCGTAAGAGAGTTACCTGCCTGGCCTTCTTCAGTAACTTCTCTCAATTCATATTTTCCCCTTCCTTTGCCGATTCCGATACGGCCAAGTTCTTCAAAAGCATAGATGAAATATGGTAGATAGTCTGCTGCCCGGCCAATCAGGGTGAGGCCAAATGATAGGTTTTCTCCTTTTTGGAAGGAGTTTCGGCTGTTCGTGGAGGGCTCAAGAATAAATGGGTGGGGAGCTGCGGTATATTTGCGCATTATTTGAGCATCAGCCGGAATGGGTGTTTCAAAGACATAGGCATATACGCATTGATGCCTCAAGAGACAATCTGTACATTCTCTGCCTTTGAAAGCACAGATGATGCGGCGGAATGCATGGCCGAATCCGCCGCGCAGGGTAGAACCGCTGTAAGAGGGAAGAAAAAGCGTGGTTTTGGGTGTGATAGAAAAGATATATTTTGAAAACCAGAATCTTTCCAAGGAGCCGCTCCGTAATTAAGGGATTGGGGAGAATTCCATGATGAGGAATGCGGCTATTGTGTTTCTAATTACTTAAATTGTCAACATTTTTTGCAAAGATGCTTAACAATCTATATGTCCAGCAACTGTCTCAAGCCAACAAATTTAAGCAATTTGTCAAGGTCATCTCTTGTGGACCAGAGCATGCCCTTTTCTTTCAGCAGTTCTTCTGCTTTGTTTGTAAAACCATCGTGGGCAAAAAACCAAAGCCTTAAAATTTGAAGACCTTTGCCTGCTATTTTTTTTACGGCCTTGCCTTTTTTAATGAGAGATTCGATTTCAGGTCGTCCTGCTTTTTTCCCTATCCACCATTTGCTTTCACATATCCAGCGTTCTTTTCCTGCTCCACCTTCTATATCTATCTCTACGTCCTTGCCCATTCCAAGCCTGGTTCGCTGTTTTACATAACTGAAATGCCAGGGAATGGTTACATCTTTTTTGCTGTGAAAGAATTTGCCTGGCAGGGTCTTTCTTTGACCGCTCCACAGGATTTGAGCCATATAGACCTCTGAAAGATAACCCTTGTGATCCCGAATACGACGTTCCATAGTTTAATAACGGGTTCTTAAATTATCCTGCACCATGGCGCGATCATGACCCTCTACTTCAATCCTTCCCCATATCTTCAGAAACTCAAGCAGTATTGGATCGTCTATTTTTCTAAACCAGCCTCCAAGTTCCATGTACTGAAGAAGATCGCCCCTGGATAGCTTTATCAGCACATCTCGGATGGTCTCAATCGGCACAATCTTTCCTTCACGATCAGTCAGTTCTTTTTGTATTCTGTCAAGATCAAGCCTGTCTCCTTCTTCTAATGCATAGAGATAGAGTATCCATTTGGTGATTTTGTGTTCATTGATTCTTTCTATCCACTTTGTTACCTGATCGTTTAATTCAGCCCAGATAAAACCGGATGAAAGATCTACTGCGAGGATCTCGTTTAATGTTTCTTCGCTGGCAATTATTTTGCCCTGCTCTGCGGCCTGCTGGATTACCGCTGTAATATAGAATGGGTTTCCGCCACAGCGTTCGGCTATAACCGGCAGCATTTTTTCTTCTGTTTCTGTTTTATGATAGAGAGAAGCATTAAACGCCAATTGTGCTCCCCAATAGTTTGTCATAGGCTCTATGGGATGACCGAGAAATTTTCCAGAGATTGATCCTGATATAAAGTGAGGGCATGTGGGTGATTCAACTGCTTCCTGCATGTAGCCGACTATATCAAACTTGTATTGAGGGAGGCGGGTGTTTTGGAATTCGTCCAGGAACATGACAATTGTACTCTCATCCCAGTCGGAAACACGGCGGGGGAGCCACAATGCCCACTCTTCAGGCATTGACATCTTTTTTTAAAAGCCCGTCATATACGTTTAGAGCGCCTTGAAGACCTTCGGTTATGTTAAGATTATTTTTAATAAGCTTAATCAGATCATCTCTTGCAACTCCTTGTTTAAACAGAATACCAGGATCTCTCAAACGAAAGGCTGTATACCATCTTAGAAAATTTTCCACATATTTTGTAGAAAAATCCCAACGATCCGCCACAGTATCTTTGAAACTATAGTACACAGGAACTACTGAGGCATTTTCGTCCCGGTAGTTATCCTGTCCGAAAAAAAGCTTGTTTACTACACGCTTGAATATCTCCGTTTTTCCCATGCGCCTCTGACCCAAAAGAACAGTGGACATAGTCCTGAGGGTTGTAGCCTTGATAGCTGCATTATAGAGATATTCCAGATGTTCTTCCCTGTTTGTATATACTTCTTCAGAAACAAGCGGCCGGATAGCCCATCTGGAATCGCCTTTGTTTGTTTTCATCCTTATAAAAGCCTATGCGCTAAATTTCATCCGCAGATTACACAGATTTTCGCAGATTATTACGGAAAGATAGAGACGTAGTGATGTAGGGACAGAGGGACAAAGTGATAGAGGAAATTAACTTATTTTTTGTTGTAAGCTTCCGATTAACGCATTTAACATCTTCAACTATCTCTACATCCCTACGTCTCTCACCCCTACGTCCCTCCGCCGCAGGCGTCTCAATCCCTTATTCATCAGGTCTCAGTTTCAGA
>JAJSZO010000171.1 GCA_030262795.1 Deltaproteobacteria bacterium
TTTTCGGCAATATTATCCTGTCTGACAACCTGAACAAAAGAAATGCCTCCCAATATATTCCTGTTCCTGCGATGATGATAATCTATGGCTGAACGGGAAAGTTTAGCTTCAACCATTAACCATGGCTCCTTGTCCCGCAGTATCAGAAAATCGGTTTCCCTGCCGTCACGGTTGCGTAGAAAATGCAAGTCAAAATTGCCAAGTCCTGCATCTGTCCAAAGTTCCAAAAGTGTTTTAAGCTCAACCGCTATATAGTTTTCAAATTGTGCGGCTGGATCATTTATTCTTGTCCAGTCAAAAAAATACACTTTGTTTTCCTTGGGAACGTGGACGAAATAACTTCCCCAAGTAGGCGTACAGATTTGGGTCGAATTTGTTTGATCTCAGATCACAAAAGTTGATGGAATAGCGAGCTATTTCAATATTTTTGGGATTTGAGATCGAACAAAGGCGGCCTGAAGCTGTGATGCATAGTTGTGGAAGTTGTTTCGTCCACGTTCCTTAGTCAGAGATCGGGCAATTTTTTTAGAATATGGCGAAATCCTGAATATCAAGTATCCCAGTTCCATAGCCTTCAGGTAGTTGGAGACTGTGGCAAAACTGCATTTAATATTTGCAGTTAAGGAATTTATAGATAAAGGCGAAGCAATTTTTGAGGGAAGCAGATACATGAGAGTGGCAATATTTTCAAGCTCCTGAATCCTGGTCAAATCCCTCAGGTCTTCGCGAATAAGTCTGTCAACATAATCAGTTCGCCATTTGTTGCTAAAACGAACGGAAGTAGAAAGCAAATGAATCGAAAAAATCTTTCAGGACATTTTTCCATTCAGGATACTTGTGAATTTCATCCATACATAGCCATCGCCTTCCATTTGATGGCTTTACATTGTATAATTCCCGAACGAAAAAATGATAGTCAGCTATATACCGATCCCTTATTTTACGGTCATCCCAGTTATAATAAAGTTTCAGACACTTCTGTTCTTTGGGGAATTCCTTTGCAGCAGTAGTTTTTCCGGTCTGTCGAGGACCGATAATAAAACGCATCTGCCGCCCGAAATCTCCGGAAAAGGCGATTTCGCTGATATGTCATTTAATCATCATCAGGATAATTTATATTGTTTCAAAGGAAAAAATCAAGGCTTTTTGATCAGCAATTCTCATTATAAAAAAATAAGTTAAAATTCAATAGGTTAGAGATTCTCTTTTCCCTTAAAATATCTATTTTTTTCAGCTAAAATCAGAAAATATGACTATTTTAGGGGGTTAAACAAACCTATTAATCTCTGTAACCATCATGCAAACATCCCATATTTGCCTGTAAAATAAGGACAATTTCCATAATTAGAATTGCTGCTTTTTGATAACACTTTAAATTTGCCATGGCAAATTTAACTACATATAAAATATTGTCTGTTTTCGTTTGAGTGAGGGCTCGCACAAAAATAACTTCACATTTTAAGCGCCGATCCATCCCGCCTGGCTGCGTTGCGAAAGCTCGGAATATCCTGATATTCCTGCGCTTTAGCGTCTTGTCGGACGGGCGCCTCAACACTTAAAATTGCGAACTTATTTTTGTGCGAACCCTTAATCAGATCAGATCAGAATGGAATTGAATTGAAATGCTGAGATAAGTAGTTCAGTGGTGACATGTTGAACAATTTTATCCAAAAGCTATTAGCACTGGTCGCTATATTTCAGACGTTCCGATAAATACTCGGTCTTTTGGATCAATTTTACAATGAGACCTATTGGAATACCTGTTTGTTTATTCAATATCTCTATATCTGCTTTCTTTTTCCAGGCCAGCATCACAGCCGATTGGGAAAGGGAATATTCAGGAGAAAGTATTCCGAATCGAAGCATTCTTTTTTTAGTCCTGTCCAATACTGTCGCCATTTTTTCGAAACCAGGCAGCAACTCACTGAATTGCTCTTGTATGTTTTCTGTTATTTTCAAATCGTCCCATTCCGGATATTCCGAACATTCCGCAAATCCACCAATCAAACCAAAAGAAGCTGCCGAAATATCAACAGGCAGCAACCCCTCACGAATACATTCAATCAACGACTGCGGAAAGTTAAGACCTGTCCTTAGCGCCAGCACTCCCTCTTTTGCAAGATTATGTTTCTGATTCACCAGCCCGAATTCCTGGAGACATTCGACATAATACTGAAAATCTATCCTGAAACCTGTTATGCTTTTTTCCAATCTGCTTTGTATTTCATAGTATTTTTCTATAAGAATTCGAAATTTTTTTGTTCCTCTTTTATGGCACAAGGAAAGATGAACACATTCATTGCAAGGAAGTTGAAACAACCTACATTCAAGTTTATGTTGTCTTTCATCCAGGTTTTGGCTTTTTCCAGAGACATTGGTTGTTTTAATGCGATTGGCCAAGTTAGTGATTTCCAGGGTCAGCTTAAGGTAAAGATCTTTCAGTAAAGTAACCGACTTGATATGAGTAATACAGCGCGCATCCGGTAATTCCTCAACAAGTTGCGCCTGGAATTCTTCCATATCAAGGTCCTCAAAGCTCTTATTCCGGAATTTAAATAATAAACGATCCATTATTGCAACAGGCTCCAGGCCATTAGTCAGAATGCCCAATACTGAGCGACAGTTGCATTGGAATGTGCTGTTCAGAGAGCCATTTGTATGAAGCAGCATATCCTTAATCCTGACGGCATCTACATCAGGGGTATGAACCAGAGCAATGCAACCTGCATTATCTGTTTCCGTACGTCCGACCAGGCTGATTATACGATCCATCTTCCACGAAGTAATTTTATAAGCATTTTTATTCTCAACAATCTTTTGTTCAATACAAAGCACCGCTGTTTTCACTCTGTTTATCATTTTTTCCACGCTATCTAATGTGACAAAAACAATATCAATGCTGCCAAATGATAGAAAATGTTCTACGAGTGTACACCACAAAGGATGGTGGTTTGAATGAAATGGTGCAATCTGCTTGGCCAAGGCTGCGGTAAGCATGGGATAATCCTTTAAAAAAGGATACCTGTCTAATACTGTGGTGATCTGAGGCTGCGTTAACACCTCTCCAACATTCGATATTATTTTGGAACATGTATTAACAGCCAGATCACAGTCTTTTTCTGAAGGCATTAGAACAATAGCAGGTGTCAGGTTTTCGGCTCTAATAAAGGAAACAAGCTGTTTAATAAAAGAAGCTCCCTTAAAATTATTAAAGCCGGATTTTTCCTTTAACAAACGTTTCACTTTGCCGGAAAGCCGTTTTCTATCCACAAGCGGTACCATATCCCATTTGGAAGAAATAAAAGCCGGTATTATGGGCACTCGAGGAATATTTATTTCAAGCAGCCTGCAGGAGCGTTTGCATACTGCTTCCATCCATGTTGACAGTGCCTTTGAATTTGCAGTTGAAGAAGCCAAGACCAATACCGGAACAGCCTCTGGCAGGCAAAGTAAACATGTTTCCAAAACTGTCCCTTTGTCAGGATGTCCAAGAAATTCTGCATCATCAAAAATGATCAGATCAGGTCTTGTGAGGCTGTCAATGTCCGCAAGATAGTTCATAAAAATATCTGAAGACCAGACTAACATTCGGCAATCTGACTTATTTCTTTCATCTTCGGTCATCAGTGTAATATCCACATTGTTCAAGGCTGATTTGATGTGAAAAATTTGATACGGATTAACTGATACAGGGGGCGCAATATACCACACAACTTTGTGGCTGATTATTTCAGATATAATGCCCAAAGCAATAGATGTTTTACCTGCTCCCGGAAGTGTTATCAGATAATTGGAATCGGCAAGAATATGATGGGATATCTCTTTATAAAAAGCATTATCCGGAAAGTTGCGAGTTGGAGCAGGGAAAGGCTTGTTCAGTATTTTTTTTAATTTAGCGTCCATTTTCTATTGAGTATTTTCAGGAAGTTTTAACTGCCAAGTTATGGATCAAGTTATGGATGAACAAATAATCTGCGGCAATCTGCGTAATCTGCGGATGGGGATTACACCAACTTTATCTTTCTTGACAGAAAAATCCGGTATAATTTTAAGCGAGTTAATGTGAAATCTCGTTTTAAGAATTTCGATATTCCTGTTTTTAAAGCCCCTCATTTTGGAAATACTTTGCGGATGAACTTTTATTCCGATTGAATCACAGCAATCAATTTCTCCGGATTTAATATCAGGTTCAATGGCAGATTCAATTATAAACGAGGCCATATCAAGAAATATTTCCGAATGAACAAGATGTCCGAAAGCTGGGTGATAAGGACCTGCCAGAATTGCTGATTCCCTTTGAATATGCTCAGATGCCTGAATGCCCATACGGATTACCGGTATTTTCTTTTCTCTGAATATCAGATAAATGTCTTTCACAAGCGTAACGCATTGCTCAAGAGGCATGGGAGTATATTCCTTTTTTTTATACCATCCAGACAGAATAGTGTTTTTAAGCACCAGGGTAGGATAAATTCTGACAAAATCAGGAGAAAATGCGGCAATGTTTTTTGCTGAATATAAGGCTATTTCCCTATTATCATTAGGCAGACCTGTCATCATCTGAAGGCCGATTTCATAATTTCTTTCTTTTAGGATACTGACTGCTTTTTTTGTGTCCGCAGATGTATGCCCCCGTCCGGATAAACAAAGCACTTTATCATCCATGGACTGGACACCGATTTCAATAGTGGCAACAGGAAATTCCTTTAAAATATCTAATCGTTCGTAATCTATGGTATCAGGACGTGTGGAAAATCTAATGCTGTCAACTCTGCCTTCAATTACAAATTTTGTAGCTTCACGAAGTAAGGACGTTATTAAATCAATTTTGAGCCCAAGGAAATTACCGCCAAAAAATGAAATTTGAACCGGACTTCTGTTCTTTCCTTTATAGCTTAGAAATTGATTTATCTGCAAACCAATTTCTTCAGGAGAAGGTATTTTTTGTTTTACTCCTGTTATAGCTGTTTGATTACAAAAAATACATTTATGAGGGCATCCTATATTTGGCAAAAAAACCGGAACAATAAAAGGTTTCTCGTAACTACTCAGGTTATCAGGTTCACGGTTCACAGGTTTTTATTTTCAAGAATTTCAAGAGCCTTTCTCGCGGCATCCTGTTCCGCCATTTTTTTGCTCTTGCCGATTCCTTCTGTTTTTACTTTGCACATTTTCAGTTGAATCTTAAAGGTCTTGTCGTGAGCAGGGCCGCTTTCCTGAAGCACTTTGTATTGAGGTATTATCTTGTGAGTTTCCTGAACAAGCTCCTGAATCCGGCTCTTATAATCGTAATTATCCATTGAGGCAGCAATAGAATTCAGCAAATCGGAAAAATGGTTTTCAATCATTTTAAATGCTTCGTCAAAATCGCCATCAATATATACAGCAGCTATTACAGCCTCAAAAGTATCAGCCAATATGGAATTTTTTTTGCAACCGTTTGTTTGAATTTCTCCCCTGCCAAGCCTTACAAAAGAACCCAAATCAATTACACGGGCTATATCAGCAAGCTGAGACTCATTAACAAGACCTGCACGCATTCTTGAAAGATCACCCTCAGTTAAGTGGGGATAACGCTGCATAAGAATATGTCCTATAACAAGGCTTAATACCGCGTCTCCAAGAAATTCGAAGCGCTCATTATCATTTATATTTGCTTCATCATGCTCATTAACAAATGAACTGTGGTTGAGAGCCTCTTCAAGAATACTTATGTTATTAAATTTATAAAAAATTTTTTGTTCAAAAATAGAAAGATCCGTCTGTTTCATATTTGA
>JAJSZO010000172.1 GCA_030262795.1 Deltaproteobacteria bacterium
TCATAACTTGTATCTCCTGATTCTCAACATTTCTCATGGTTCCCTTCCACGGCCATGCAGTCAGGCCTTATGGAAACAAAAAGAAATGAGATTTTAGAAATTGAACGATGCTCCCATAGAGTAGTTGGTTATTTCGTAATCGTATTGATATATCCTTTCGTCATCGTTGTTGGATCGCGCGACAATCTGTTGAATTTGAGCCAGCAACTTCCAATTTTCATCAAGATCATACGTCAAATTGAAATCTATCTCTTGTTCGGTCTCGTATTGTTTTTCGTTCTTATAGACGCCGCTACTTTCTTTTGCTCTTCTGTCAGTGTAGTCGATTTTTTGGTAGGAATAAGAGAGACTCGTTGTAAGCGGAAGCAATGCAAATGTGTATGATATCTTTGGGCTAATGCGGTAAGAATTGTAATCGTAATAATTGCTTGTGGGCACATCATCTCCCATGCCGGAAGTTCCCATGCCGTCGTAATAGTTCTGGTTGCTTCTCTTCAGGCCGCCGTTCAAGTCCAGGCCTGCTGCCAGTCTTCCACTAATGTCAATATCAAAACAATACGACAACTTGAGTTTGAGACTGTGCATATAATCACGCTGCTTTTCAGAAGACAGGACGCCATGTGAATTTACCACTCTCTTGTCATCAAGCATCTTGTAAAGCATGCTGTAATCAGCGGCCCACAAAAAACCTCTCTCTTTGCTCCAACCATAATTTGCACTAACGATGATACCGTGGTAATCTTTCTCATCTTTCTCGGTATTAAGAAGCGACAAATTGTTCTTGACATCGGCAAGGTCAAGAAGTGAGTCGTAATTGGGATACTGTCTCCGGTAATACTGGGCGCCCAGTTTCAGGCTGCCCTTCCCCTTGCCAAAGCCAAGTTTCCTTGTATCAAAGTCCAAACCCATACCAATATCACGGTAATTGTAGAGGCCTTCACTCCAGCCGCCCGGCTCAATATCCTTGTTGTATGTTCTGGTGTGAAAAAAAGAGGGTGTAATGGAATAGCGTCTTCCCGTTCCAAAATCAATCCTGAGCATGGGTGTGAGGGTGTGACGCTGGAATTCGGTTCGCTCTTTCGGTCCTGTGTCGTCAGAATAAAATTCCCATTTTTTGTGATATTGCCCGTCATACATAAGAATTAGAAAATTCTTGTCGTTGAACCTGTATGTTGGAGCAAAAAGGCCATTAATGCTGCCGCCCCAGAGGCTGCCGGAACCATTGAGACACGACAGCGTAGGAACAATCTCAAAATTTGCAATGAGAATCAGGTTGTCCGTCTCCTTGCCGTAACCCGAGGATTCAACCTCTTTGGCCTTTGATTTTCCGGCCATGGATTCTCCCGGAGGTTCCTGTTCAGCCGAAAGCGGTTCTGCCGTTAGGCACGGCAACAAGAGTAGTGCAATAACTATCAACAGCCAGGAAAACCTGCAGGTCCGGGACGATTTCATCTGCTGCTCCTTTACGAATCGTGCTGCCCTTTTGCTTATGTCAATATCCAATATCTTCCTCTTTCCACAGCATACGGGACATGGGGATATAGATCAGGTCAATCGGTTTGGCAAAGAAATTCTTTTCTGCATCAATCGTAATCTCTAAGTTATTTGTCCCAATGTGAGGACCATCATTGTTTTCATTGACCCTCAATGCATCCCAGATGTCATTGAATTCCATGTTGCTGTAATCAAACTCACTTGTCCCCTGATTATTATCCCTGTTCCCGTCACCCACAACATAGAACGCCGTCTTGATCCTATTGCCATCGCCTAACACATAGTCGAATCCGCGAGGATTGTTCCCGTTTCCGGTATTCGGCACAACCGCATACTGACCGCTCGCAGGAGAGCCTGTGGTAAAATCATACGGCTTAGGGTTATTGTTGATCGTCAGTTGTTCACTTATGATAGACTGCACGTCATTACTTCTATTGTCGAACCCCCTTGATTCCTTCAAAGACTCGTTTCCCGGATTCGTCAACTTGACGTACATGCTGTCAAGTTGGGGGTTAATCTGTTCGTAGCTGTTATATTCAGGGGAATACACATATTTGCCCTCGTATAGAGCTGCCAAGGTTTCCAGTCCGCCCTCGGCCTGAGCTGACTCTGTTTTCAGCCATTCGTTCCAGGGGAGACTTCTCAAATCGCGGTCGGCCGGCAGACTCTCTTTGAACTGTGTCGTAAAGTCCATTGTGGACAGCCCTGCAAGGTCTCCTGAACCTCCCCTCAGACAAACATTCAGCACCTGCACAGTTTTATCATCAGGCCGCAGGATATACTGCTGAACCCTTACCCAGTTTCCTTTCTCGTCCTTTAATACCCGGCCGGACCGGGCGTCGGCATTCCGTGTAAACCAGTCGTCACGGATACGCAGTTCAGCATGCTCAAGAGCGGTGTTGATCGTATCCAGCCTGATCCGGTCTTTAACCGCCTCTTGATGCATCTCAAGGATCCTCGTGTTTAGACGATCCTCCTCCACCTGCACGGTATAAGCCAGAAAATTGCTTTTGTTGATTCTGTTTATGGTTTCCGGCTTCAGGAATATCTTGTGGTTTCCGTATTCATCCACACCTACGGCCTGCAATCCATAGTCATTTGACGAGATGAAATCTCTATTTTCAATGCTGAAATTCCACTCGAAATCAATGGAACCATAGTATTCATCAAGAATACGGTTTTCTCTTTCAGACCTATCTCTGTCATCTATTCTGTGTCCGGTGTCAGTCGCAGTTATGCGCTTTTGTAAATCGTCTCTGTCATATAGTCTGTCACCGGTGTCACTCTTCTGTGTTAGTATTCCGACCTTTGGTTCGGAATAGGCCTCAGGTTCCCTCCGCAAGAGGCCGAGCTCTTGTAACTCCAACAAAAAATCGTCAGCCTGGCTCAGGTTTGGATCCTCCTCCAGAGCTTTTTTATAGTATTCAGCAGCCTTTTTGTAGTTGCCGAGATCACTCTGCTCGCTCCCCTCAAACAGGTAGAGGAGAGCATTTAGATTTGTCGTAAGAAATTCTCTCAGCTCTGCCTCCAGTTCGGATGAAAGCTTGATTTGCAGCTTGTTGATAATCTCGAAAAGGAGATCTTTTTCCATGCGAAACAGTTCAACCAAAAGCTCACCTTTGGCCATGGCATGGCCCGATATTTTTTCAACCGGCACTTTCAAGAGGCTTGATGCCAGCGCAAACCTGCCAATTTTCTCCTTAAGGATTTCTCCTCCTATCAGGTGCTCAACTCCCAATAATCTTCCGACGCGAGAGACGGTTTCGGATTTAACCAGTCCGGCGACCCCAAGGTCCAGTTCCTCCACGAGGGCTTGTACCTTCACCCTTTCCACCAGTTGAATCTCTTTCACCTTGGAAAGGTCGGTGATGAGCATCAGGGCGAGACCCTTCTGAAGAATATCCAAATGCGACAACCCCGACTTGTTGTGAAAGTAAAGGACTGCCACGGTATTGGGTGCGCTGATGGTCTTGAGGGCCCGTTCCTGTTCTATCGCCTCCTTTGCCCAGAATTTTGTTTCTTCGGTAACCACCTGCCCGGCCAATGACGGCGCGGCAAACAGGATCCGGATCAACAAAATGCCTAACAATGCCCTGAACGATATTTTTTTCATCTCAATAGTCCTGTAAGGGTTCGCACAAAAATAAGTTCGCAATTTTAAGTGTTGAGGCGCCCGTCTGGCAAGGCGAGAAAGCGCAGGAATATCAGGATATTCCGAACTTTCGCAACGCAACCAGGCGGGATGCATCAGCAATATTTAGATTTATAGATTTATGCACAAAGCACAAATATATAATATCATACAGATATAAAAAGGTAAAGGGGAAAAATTTGGTGGTTCCTATTTTAAAATTATTTTTAGGAACGTGGACGAATTAACTTCCGCAAGTAGGCGCACAGATTTAGGTCAGATTTGTTCGATCTACCCGATTTGAAATAGGCACAAAAGTCGCAGGAATAGCGAGCTATTTTAAGATTTTTGTGCCTATTTTTTATCGGGTAGATCGGGCAAAGATGGCCTGATGCTGTGATGCATAGTTGCGGAAGTTATTTCGTCCACGTTCCTTATTCAATAGATATCAAACGCACGTGCAGCGGAGTTTCGCCGGGTTCGCTAATCTGCAGTTGTGCCTCCCACCCAAAATAATTCGGAAGGCTGACCCGAACTTCGTATTTTCCGATTGGAATTTCAAGGTTTATGGGGGCGTTCCCTTTAAATGAATCGTCTAAAAAAACTTGAGCCCCGGAAGGTGAACTGGTAACCATTAGAATTGCATCGACAGGTTTGTTAGCCTCGACACGGGTCGATAGTGATGACGCCTGCTTTTTATGTACTCCAAAAAAATAGATTGTCCATCCAAGAATAACTGCCGCCATTAGACCCATAATTAAAACAAATGTCACAGGCTTTTTTGGGGGGCTTATCGGTTTTCCGGGTAATAAAAGAGATTTTTTTACCTGAAGACAGGTTTTAAGGGCATCGCCCATCTCCTTACTGGTTTGAAAGCGTTCATCCGGCTTTTTAGACAGGGCTTTCATGATTAGATCAGAGAGAGACTGGGGGATGGAAGTGTCAATTTTTAATGGAGCCACGGGGATATCATCTGTAATGGCCCTGAAAATGGTAGTAAAATGATCTCCATCAAACGGTTTACGACCCACAATCAATTCATAAAGGATCACTCCGAGAGAAAACAGATCGGATCGCCCATCGACCTTTTTTCCCATCACCTGCTCCGGTGACATGTAAGAAGGTGTTCCCAAAATCACCCCTGTCTGGGTTTGTTGAGCTGCATTTGAATCTTCTGCGCGGGCAATCCCGAAATCGGTAAGTTTGATATTACCTTCATCGGTCAAAATAATGTTTGATGGTTTAATATCCCTGTGAACAATCCCCTTTTCATGAGCATAACCAAGAGCATTTGCAACCTGTAAAGCAATATCAATGATTTTCTCGACACTCAATCTTCCACCACGAATCACTTCATTAAAAGGTTGCCCCTGAAGATATTCCATGGCGATGTAAATGGTTCCATGGTCTCGCCCCACATCATATACTGTAACGATATTGGGATGAGAAAGTCGACCGATGAATTTTGCCTCTTTAAAGAACCTTAACACAAAATCTTCACTGACTACGCGGTCCTCCCGTAACACCTTTAAAGCAACAGGCCGATCTATCTGAGGATCGTGGGCCTGGTAAACCACACCCATTCCGCCTTTGCCTATTGTTTTTATAATTTCATATCGTCCGTATTGCATGGATAAATTCCTATTTGACTTTTTACAGAATAGGCTACCAAATTAAGTCGGTACACCTTGTAAATTCAACAAGTTAATTATAGCCAAAATTTGAGAAATCAAAGACGTTATTGTCCAACCATTTTGCCTCGTCACGGCAATCTTGCACGATTATTGTTCTAAAACAATCAAAATATCGGTACTATGTTCCCGCTTTAAGTTGGTAGCCGCTTTCTCCAAAGAAAGCAAGTTCCAGGGATTATTAAGATCAAACGTTTAGTCTTTTGAATGATAAGATCGTATCCGTGCCCGGTCGGCGTTGAGTGTTGTGTTAGACACCGATTTAAAAAAACCACGCTTATCTATTAACTCGACAGTCCAAAGTTTTCATATTTAAAAATTAGTAGCATTTAAAAAAATCTTCAGACAAATATATAATTATTAGCTATAAACAAAGTTAACATCATTTTATATAAATCTCC
>JAJSZO010000173.1 GCA_030262795.1 Deltaproteobacteria bacterium
ATAGTATAGGAATTTCCATTTTATGCCTAATGAATTCGGTATGATATGAGTGAATTTTTTAAGCCCGCCCGAAGGGCGCTAATTTATGAAGCTGATTGATCTACCCTTCTTAGCTTTGTGAAAAAAGGAAAAAATCTGCAATGAAAAATATTTTGAAAACCGTATGGTGTCTTTTACTAATTTTAATGTTGATTATTTTTGTGCCGTGTCTTTATGCCGGGAACAACTCCTGTACCGGCTGTCACGAGAAACAAAATCCAGGACTGGTTGCCGATTGGAAGAGATCAGCGATGTTTGAAAAAGGGTTGCAGTGCGATACTTGTCATGGTGATGCCCACACGCAATCTGATGATTCTGCCAAGGCCGAACGACCGAGCATCGTAACCTGTGAAAAGTGTCATAAGAGCCAGGCAAAGCAGTTTAGGGAGGGAAAACACGCATTATGCGAGGAGGCTTTGACCACTGGCAATATGTCGAAAAAGATGAGGAAAAAGGCGCCGGATATCGTGGAAAAATCGTGTGCCGTGTGCCACCTCACGATGGGCGAAAACGGCGGGCAATGTGATGCCTGCCATACGAGGCACAGGTTTTCTCCGGATGAAGCAAAAAGCCCTGAGGCGTGTCTTCCGTGTCATGTGGACAATCACCCTCAGTATGAGTCCTACTATAACTCCAAACATGGAGCTATCTATAGCGCAGAGGGGCTTACAGGCAGAAGTCCGACTTGTGCGACCTGTCATATGTATAAGGGAAATCACAAAGTCCTGACATCCTGGGGCTTTTTTGGCGTCCGCAAGGAAGAACCGGATAAAGAGCATGCCAAGTGTCAGAAAGGAGTAATTGACTACCTTACGAAGCTCGGCCCTATTCTTGCGCCCAACAGCCACAGGGCGACCCTGGCTGAGTGGCAGGATTTAAGAAACGATATGCTTGATATATGTTCAGGCTGCCATGCCAGATCATTTTGCCGAACAGAACTTGAGAAAAGTGATCAGGTGCTCAAGAAGGCAAATTGTATTGCAAATGATATTGCAATAGCGGCTGGGAGGCTACTGGAAAGCGGTGAGATGAATGAGGAGGATCTATTCTGGCTCTTTAGAAACGAAGTCCATGCCTGGAGAATGGGACTCTATATTAATGCGTTTCATCAGTATCCTGAGGGAGTATTGAAAAAATGGCTGCACCTTCAGAAAGTCCTGCGTGATATAAGCAAGACAAGCAACAAGGATTAAACCACAAAATAGATGACAAGCACTGTTCCTTTAGTAGCCGCCGAAAGCAAAAGGTGCTCCGGGAAGAGAAGGGGGAGAAAAGTGAAGATGCAAAACAGTTATAAAAAAAAGACGCAATTACAGGTTGAAGCCCGTTATTTTGTAATATCTCTAATAATGATGGCCTTCGTATTTGCCGTTGTGTTTGGGGTTTTAGGGGTGGGTCCGGTCATGGCTGAACAGGCGGAGGCGGGGAGGAACAAAAAGACGGTGAAACAGCCGGTAGAGATAGAACAGACGATAGTTACGGCTACAAGGACGGAAATAGAGGTCAAGGAAGTGCCGATGTCCGTAGAGGTAGTAACAAGAGAGGAAATAGATGCTTTGGATGCTGATAATGTAATTGATATCTTACGCTTTTCCACAGGTATCAGTTTTTACAGGGATAAGAATTACAGGACTCCCATGATAAGAGGATTTGAAGGCAGGCACTCACTTGTTTTAATAAATGGCAGGCGTATAGCGAGTAGATCATCAGGCGGTGACCCATTTTGGTTCAGCACAAACAATATAGAACGCATAGAGATTGTCCGCGGGCCGGCAAGTTCACTTTATGGCTCTGATGCATTAGGCGGGGTAGTTAATATTATTACGAAAAGGCCAAAAAAGGGATTTACTTTAGATTTTTCCACAAAATACGGTAGTTATGCCGATGAATCCGATACCACTACCGGTAAATTTTATTCAGCTTACGGAGCTGAGAAATGGGGCGTTAGCATTTCCAGCTATTTTATGAATCAAAATCCATACAATAGCCCAACAGGAGATACCTATTGCGGTGATTATGCATACAACAATGTAGCAGGAAATTTTTATTACAATTTTTCCAAGGCATTGAGTCTGGTGGCAGACGTCGATTACATGAAAGACGATGAGAATGACAGGATTCTGCACCCAAAAGGGTGGTTATATACTTTAGATGCCGAGGAGGAATTAAAGGACTTTTCTTTAAAATTGGACTTTAATAAATCTACCCTGAAAGGGTTTTTGCGAGGTTATTATTCAGAAAGATATCATGACGGAGAGGAACGCTACTTAGATGATACCTTTAAAGAAGCGGGTACTATAAAAGATTTTGTAGATGGGCATAGAAAAACAAAGGTAGTTGAAGCCCAGATGAGTGCTCTTTTTCTTGATTCCCACCTTTTTACTCTGGGTGGGGATTTCAGACGCGAAAGCTTCAGAACCACCAATATTAATACCGGGCATGGTTATTTCTGGTCTACAAAAGACGGGATGACTAAACGCGGTTCAAGTTCAGAAATTGATTATTGGGCATTTTATCTCCAGGACGAATGGCAAATAGGAGATAAACTACTTGTAGTCCCAGGCCTCCGGTATGATCGCAGTGAGTTCGGAACCGAAGTCAGTCCAAAGGTTGGGCTAACATATAATTTTCTTCCAAACTTTAGAACAAAGTTTAACTATGCTCACGGTTTCAGAGCACCGATGGCAGGAGATTTTAGTGCTGAAAAATTCATAACCGGGAAGAAATTACATGTGATTGGTAACCCTGACTTAGATCCGGAAAGCTTAGATAGCTATGAATTGGCTTTAGAGGGAGAATATGGAAGATTTTCAGGCAGAATTGCCTATTTTTATAACGATGTAAAAGATTTAATTGAAAAAGTAAGAAAGGGACCTGATCCGGACGATCTTTATTGGACACTTGTTGAAAATGAAAATATTTCCAAGGCTCATATTCAAGGATTAGAAATAGAAGCGGGAGTATCAATTTCTGAAGAATTTTTTCTTAGTGCAAGCTATGCCTATCTCGACGCAGAGAATGCTGACACAAAAGAAAGATTGGAATGGCGGGCGCGAAATCGCTGGATTGGGAAACTGAGCTATAATCTGGACAAATATCAAGTTAAGGCCAATTTTTGGGGTGAATACACAGGTGATTATTTGCTCGCAGAAAAAAATTACAGCTATGCTCTATTCTATCTCAACGCAGCTAAGGGAATTGGCAAGCACCTTGAGGTTTTTGTTGGAGTAGACAATCTCTTTGATAAGAAAGTAAAGGAGTTAGAGATGCCTGTTTTGGGTGCCTTTTATTATGGCGGTTTAAGAATTAACTTTTAGGATCGTCAGTTGAAACGCAAATTGCAACCTTTCGAGGTATAGTAAAGGAGAACGTATAATGAAAATGAAACGGCTAAAAACGATCCTGTGTTTTTTTCTCCTGATTTTTGCCTTTGTCTTTGTCGTACATGCAGATGAGATCGGTTATAAACAACAGTCAGAGGTAAAGCTTGAAAAAACTGTTGTTACCAGCACTCTAACTCCCAAAGTGATAAAAGAAGCTCCGGGCGCTTTGGAGGTGATTACGGCGGAAGAAATCAGAGTCAAGGGGGCGGAAACCGTTGTGCAGATTCTTGAAGATGCGGTAGGCATTGATCTGGATCATGTCGCAGGAAGAGGTTACATTCCACAAATAAGAGGCTTGAGCAACAAGAGGACGCTGATTCTTATTGATGGAATGAGATTTTCCACAGGTTTCAGGGATACCACTGTCGATTTGACCGAGTTTCCAACAGAAATTATTGAGCGAATTGAGATAGTTCGGGGTCCGAACTCAGCGCTCTATGGGAGTGAAGCGATTGGCGGAGTAATTAATATCATAACAAAAAATGCGCCGAAAAAATTATCGGAAAGTGTTACCGTGCGATATGGCCGGAACACTTATGGCGAAGCTGAAAATTATATCTTTAAAGGTTCCGTTGGCGACACTTTTGAAAATCTTGGCATCATTGTATCCGGTCACGTTAATCGGTCGGGCGAATTTGATCGGGATCCGGATGATAATGAAACCGATTTTGACGATGAGGAAAAATACTCCGGCTTGTTTAAGCTTAACTATTCTTTTGCTGATAATCATCGGTTTTCTGCCGGAGTCTTTTATTCCGACGCTTCCAGGAAAGGAATACGACCAAAATACGGACTAAAATGGGACAGGAATGCCGATTCCGACAGAACCTCTACTTTTCTTCAGTATAACGGTGTTATCAAGGAGACTACCGTTATGGTGCGCGGTTACTACTCCGACTTTGAGTCAGACAGGAGTTATATTGATATCGGCTATCCTTATGACGATCCCAAACTTCAGAACAAGGCGAAGCAACAGCCTGACAGGGAGGACTTTAACATCAAAAACGAGCTCTATCAGGTTGAATCAAGAGCAAGCCGGATATTTGCTCAAAGTCATCTAATTACTCTTGGACTGGAATACCGGGAAGAGGAACGATCCGGAAAGGAAAATCGTGGAGAGAAGGAACTTAATGAATCGACTAATAACAGAGCGATTTTCCTCCAGGATGACTTTCCCATCTTTGATTGGTTACAGGTCACGGCCGGTATCCGGCTGGATGATCATTCCGATTTCGGTTCCGAGGTGAGTCCGCGCCTTAGTCTTAACTACTATCTGTTGGATAATCTTCGTCTCAAGGCTTCTTATGGTGAAGGGTTTCGAGCGCCGTCACTCTACGAACTCTATGTATACACTGAAAACACAAAGGGTGATGTTATCCCCAATCCGGATCTCGCGCCCGAGACATCCCAGAGCTATGAAGCCGGTCTTGAAGGGGAGTACGGGCCTTTTGGCGGTAAAATCATGGCTTTCAGGAATAATATAGACGACATGATCTATAAAACACCGACCGGAAATTACCGGATGCAAAAGCAAGGGAAGGAAGATAAAAAGGTGCTCGAATACGAAAGGTGTAATATTGATGAAGCATACACACAAGGGATAGAACTTGAAGTTAGTATTGCTTTCCCACACCATTTTAGCCTTGCAGGCAATACCGTTTTTATTGATTCCAATAATGAAGATACTGATGAAGATCTTTTAGAAGTGCCGGATATGAAGTCTTATCTGCGGCTTTCTTACGATAATCCGGATATCGGTTTGCAGGCTAATATTCGGATGAACTATACCGGCAAACAGGTGATCGCTCCGAAATTTAAAGACGGAACACAAACCGATGCGGATAGCTATATCATGTGGAATCTCTATACCGAAAAGGAGATTAAGAAAAACTTTAAGATATTTGCCGGAATTGATAACATCTTCAATAAGAAAATATCTCATACACCGGATAAAGGTACCTTTTTTTACGGAGGAATTTCGGTCAGTTTATAAAAACTTTAAAATTAATTCTCGATCCGCTTAGGAACGTGGACTAATTAACCTGGAGGAAATACTGTGAATATTCGGAAAATCACATCGTTGTCTATGATAATTTCGTTTGTGCTTTGTATTCTGACGAGCGTCATACTTTACATTATACCACATGGTCGTATCGCATATTGGTCACATTGGCAGCTATGGGGCTTAAGCAAAACGCAATGGAGCGAGTTACATCTTAATTTAGGTATTCTTCTTTTATTGGCCGGATTTCTGCATGTTTATTA
>JAJSZO010000174.1 GCA_030262795.1 Deltaproteobacteria bacterium
GAAATCCGATGTCAAGAGTTTTTCAGTTAAAATATGTGATAATTATCACTTTATTCGGACGTAAAAAGTGACTTATTACACAAAATAAGCTGGAAGAATCTATGGACGTTCCTAAATTCAACGTCATCAGTCGTTGCAATTTTACCTTGATATTTGATTCCTAAATCCATAATCTAAAAAAAACATATGGATTAACGGAATACAAGTTTTTTCGAGTTTTTTACAGGGGCTGAACTATTACAAATATATTTTCTACAAATATCTCGTACATATCAGTGTAGGGGAACCATCCCGAAAATTTGTATTTGGTAATCAAAGCGAGAAAGGATTTACCATGAAAATAATATTTGGCTTATTCGTTCTTTATGTTATTTATAGAATAGTCAAGGGGTTTGTTTCAAACAAGAAGTTGCCAGGTACATCCGGAATCACATTTAGAGTTGGAGTTTCCGGTCACGGAAGATATCAAGGTAATTATAAACGAAATAAACTCTTGAGTGGTGGAAAGCCTGCCAAGTGGTATGAAAGTGGTCAAAGTATCAACATCCAGGGTTACAATATATCTGATGGAATGATATATGTAGGAGAGACTTTGCCTGATTCCTACGGATATGAAAATGATGCCTGTCTTATCAATCCGAAGCTTAAAGTCTTTCCTGCCGAACCTTGGGAAGCAGGGTACGGGCTGGGATATTGGTTGCAATATGAGCGCATTTCTGCAAAATGCCGTGGTGCCTATCTCAAATGGTTGGCAAACGGTCGTTCGGAGCCGAAAGCCAATATCGGCTATGTTTTTCTGTTCTTTTATGGCCTTGAGCGATGTCTGTTTGTTGACGGTCAAGAAGGAAAAGTTTCAGAAAAAGAGCGTGTCGCAATTGTCACGGAAGTAAATCGACTCCTCCAAATTTACGGAAGCAATCGTTCTTTTCGTGGCTATGCCAGTAATTTTCTTGCAATGGAATGGATTCTTTTTCAAAGTAATCAACCTGTTCCCGACTACCTTGATTTCGATGACAGATACTGTTCAGAGCTTTTTTATGTTGTTTTGGCAAAGTATGTTGTTGCTGGAAAACCGATTCCGGCAGAAGTGGCACTTCAGTGGATGATTCTCCATCCGGAATTCAATTTACGGACGCCTGCACTGCGCTGTGAGAAGGAGTTTCGTGAAATGTTTGTTCGCAGTTACAAACAAAAGTTTGGCGATGGCCTGGTGGTTAAGCCGAATAAAACACTGTTAAAGATTGAATATCAAGCAGCCAGCCCATCAATACAAATTGATTTAAAGTTCAAGAGTTCAGACCTGCCGCATCCTTTTATTCTAACCGCTCCTCTGAAAAAGTTCAGTGTATTGGCAGAAGAATGTACCTGCAAACTGGAGTCATATAGTCGGTTCCTGGGACGTAAAAATAGTGATTCAAAATCATTGGCTGCTATCACGTTGCTTCCGAAGGAACTCCTGAATCAGGTTCCGATGGCTGAAAAATTTAAAAATCGCCTTGCTCAGGTTTGCAAGGCAGGGCCAGGACAGATTTCAGTTGATGATCTTTATAATAATTTAGATGAAAAATTACCCGACAAATTTGGCAAAAAAGAATCGGAAACTTTGGCAGTTTTTGTTGAAAACATGGGATTCGGCATTGTCCCGGATGTTCGCTACCACAAAATGAAGCCGAATATAGATGGCAAGGTGGTCATCTTTCAGCATGGCCACGGGGCTGACTTCCAGCCATCAAAAGAGTTCCATACTGTTGGCACTATCCTGCGTCTTGCCGCTATAGTCAGCCAAACAGATACGGAACAAAACCTGCTGCCTGCAAAAGAAGAAATGCTTCAAAGCCTGATTCAGGATAATTGTAAGTTGACTGATATAGAAAAGGTTTCTCTGCTGGGTTTTCTGCATTGGTGCCTCAGAACCCCGCAAGGTATTGTCGGACTTAAACAGCGCCTTGCAAAAGTCAGTCAGGATAGAAAGATCGCCATCAGCCATATTTTGATAGCAATTGCTCACACAAATGGACGTATTGAACCGAAAGAGGTAAAACAACTGGAAAAGCTGTATGCCACGCTTGGTTTAAAAAAGGATCAGGTTGCAAGCGACATTCATGCCCTGGTTGCTCCGGGTGAGCCTGTTAGCCTACCAAAGTCAACTGTTGTTGAGGCTTCTCCTGCAAAAGATTTTTGTTTGAATAAAGAATTGATTCGCGTACGTGAAGAGGAAACTAGGCAGGTTAAAGGGGTGCTTGAAGGAATTTTCGCTGATCAAGAGGATGACGGAACAGAACCTGGCTCCATTCCTGCCGCTATTATTAAAGCAACCGGCCCATTGGCAGGGTTGGATAAAGCTCATCAGAATTTTTTTCATCAACTCCTGAAACAGGAGACGTGGAAGCGCTCCGCACTCAATGAGATATGCAAGGAACAGGATCTGATGGTTGATGGGGCCATGGAAGTTCTTAATGAATGGGCATTTGATAATGCTAATGCTCTGCTTATTGACGATGGAGAGCCGGTTTATGTAGATGTTAATCTTGCAAAGGAAATTGTTAATGCCTAATGACAACAAACAACGCCTCCGTCCACGAGAGAGGGATGCTATCATTCAGTCATTGCGTGCCGGTGTTACGCCACGCACTGGTTTACAACATATTCAGGTCGGACGTGTTCGGGAAGTTGAAGCTCTGCTGAAAGACATTGAACGAATTATAGACGGAGGCTCAGCCTTTCGCCTTATCATAGGAGAATTCGGTTCCGGAAAGAGTTTCTTTCTGCAATTAATCCGTTCCATTGCATTGGAAAAAGGGTTGGTCACAGTCCACGCAGACCTGTCTCCGGACAGAAGGCTCTATGCTTCAGGTGGGCAGGCGAGAAACCTTTATGCCGAGCTTATGCGCAATCTCTCTACCCGTACGAAACCTGATGGAAATGCGCTTTCCAGTGTAGTTGAACGCTTTATTACCGAAGCCAGACGAGTGGCTAACACTTCAATGGCTACAGTCGATTCTGTAATTGCGAACCGCCTGAGCCATTTGTCCGAACTGGTTGGCGGATACGATTTTGCCAAGGTGATTGCTTCGTACTGGAAGGGATATGAGCAAAACAACGAACAACTGAAATCTGATGTGATCCGTTGGCTTCGTGGGGAATTTACAACAAAAACCGATGCACGTAAAGCTCTGGGAGTGAGAACAATAGTTAATGATGCCAACGTCTATGATCACTTTAAACTGCTGGGTTTGTTTATCAGGCAAGCCGGATATGGCGGCCTTTTGGTTAATCTTGACGAGATGGTCAACCTTTACAAACTATCAAGCCAGAGGGCGCGAGTTTCAAATTTTGAACAGATTTTACGAATGCTGAACGACTGTTTACAGGGAAGCGCCGAGTACATCGGCTTTCTTTTGGGTGGAACACCGGATTTCCTCTTTGATCCACGCAAAGGTCTATTCAGCTACGAAGCTCTGCATTCCCGCCTTGCAGAAAACTCATTTGCGCGAGAGGCCGGTGTCATAGACTATTCAGCGCCCACCTTGCATCTTGCCAATCTTGCTCCGGAAGAGCTGCTCATTCTTCTCAGAAACTTACGGCATGTCTTTGCCGCAGGAGATACTACTAAATATCTTGTTTCCGATGAAGGACTTACTGCATTTTTGGCGCACTGCTCAAAAAGGATCGGTGACGCATACTTTAGAACGCCTCGCAATACTATCAAAGCCTTTGTTGACCTGCTTGCCGTTCTCGACCAGAGTTCAGGGTTAAACTGGACTCAATTGATCGAACAGGTGCATATGGAAAAGGAGCAGAATACAGACATGCCGCTTATTGAAGGTAGCAGCTCGAATGTAAACGAGTTGGCAACGTTTAAGCTCTGAGGTTTTATATGAGTGAATCCCAAGGCTTTAATCGGTTACATGGATGAAACTAACGGATAATGAGATAAGAGATATTAATCGCTATCTGGATGAAGGCAAACCACGCCGGAGAAGTACTGGTTTTTGCTATTTGAGGACAAGCGGGAGGTAGGGTTGGTCTGGAACGGAAAAAGAGAGGGAAATTTGAAATGAAAAATATACCTTCTTCAATAAGAGACAATCACAAAAGAGGATGTATCGGAAACTTTCTAAAACAGCACATTGACGAAGGAAGCAACCTCTCAATTGTGTCGGCATATTTCACGATTTATGCATATCAGCGGCTGAAGAATAGTTTGGATAATATTGAGTCGCTTGATTTTCTGTTTGGCGAACCAACTTTCATTAAAGATATTGACCCGTCAAAAACAGATAAAAAAGAATTTAAAATTGAAGATGACAAACTGGTAATCCCGACTGAAAGCAGATTACAACAAAAATCGATAGCAAAAGAGTGCAGTGACTGGATAAAAGACAAAGTTAAAATAAAATCAATGGTAAAACCGAACTTCCTGCATGGCAAAATGTATCATGTAAAAAACAGTAATGGTGTTCAAAAAGCAATCCTTGGAAGCTCAAATTTCACTGTAAACGGCTTGGGTCTCGGAGGCAGTCCGAATATTGAGCTCAATATGGAAGTGACTGACGATAGAGACAGGACTGATTTGTTAAACTGGTTTGAAGAAATCTGGAATGATGATACCGGCCTTGTGGAAGATGTGAAAGATGAAGTCCTTAAATATATTGAGCAGCTTTATATAGAAAACGAGCCGGAATTTATATATTTTAAAACTCTTTTCCATCTATTTGAAAAGTTTTTATCAGAGCAAAGGCAAGGCGGCCTTTTAAATGAGAATACAGGTTTTTTTGAAACAAAAGTATGGAATATGCTCTATACATTCCAAAAGGATGCCGTCAAAGGCGTAATAAATAAAATCCTTAAACATAATGGATGTGTACTTGCTGACAGCGTGGGGCTTGGAAAAACTTTTGAGGCGCTGGCGGTTATTAAATACTTTGAACTCTTGAATTACAAAACATTGGTGTTATGTCCAAAGAAATTGAGCGACAACTGGACCTTATATCAGGCTCAAAACAACAGCCTGTTAAACCCGTTAGTCGATGACAGATTGGGTTATACAGTTCTCAGCCATACTGATTTAAGCCGGGAATCAGGCAGATCTGTTACCAACATAGACCTCGGAACAATCAACTGGAGCAATTATGACCTTGTTGTAATAGACGAATCACACAATTTCAGAAACAACACAAAAGGCAAACGGGATGAAGATGGAAATTTAATAAGGAAGAGCAGATACGAG
The DNA here is from genome assembly GCA_030262795.1 of Deltaproteobacteria bacterium. Lineage (GTDB taxonomy): Bacteria > Desulfobacterota > Desulfobacteria > Desulfobacterales > ETH-SRB1 > B13-G4. The sequence continues at coordinate 5,231 of JAJSZO010000174.1, forward strand.
AAATTGATGGATGATATTATAAATTCCGGTGTAAACACAAAAGTTCTAATGCTCTCGGCAACTCCGGTAAACAATAACCTGAAAGATTTAAGAAACCAGCTATATTTTATTTCAGGCGGCAGGGATGACAGCTTTTATGGAAAAACCGGCGTTAAAAACATTGCGCAAACCATTAAAAATGCTCAAACCGTATTTACACAGTGGGCTGACCCCAAAAAAAATACACATCGCAATACAAAAGAACTTCTTGAACGACTGGATTCAGCTTTTTTTAAGCTTCTTGATGAACTCACTATTGCCCGTTCCAGAAAGCACATACAAACCTATTATAAAGATGAAATGAAACGAATAGGGGCCTTCCCCAAAAGACTTCCGGTAATATCAAAAGCTCCGGATATAGATACAATAGACGAGTTTCCTTCTTACGATAGAATAAACAAAGAAATAATG
>JAJSZO010000175.1 GCA_030262795.1 Deltaproteobacteria bacterium
CGTGGACGAATTAACTTCCACAAGTAGGCGCATAGATTTGGGTCAGATTTGTTCGATCTCAGATCACAAAAGTTGATGGAATAGCGGGCTATTTTGATATTTTTGTGATTTAATATCGGGCAAAGGTGGCCTGAAGCTGTGATGCATAGTTGTGGAAGTTATTTCGTCCACGTTCCTTAGCTTCATATCATGGAATCTCCCAAATATCTCCTTATCCTTTCCCTGTTAGTTGCAAGGCTTGAAAACTGTTTTTCACAGACATCGCTAAAACGTGCCAGCACCTTTCGACTGATCTGCTCCTGATCTTCAAAAATGGCAAGGGAACGGAAAGAGACACCCCATTTTTCAAACTGAAGCAGAGTAATAGTGGCATCTCGTGTTCTATCATCTGAGGGCAGTGCATGAACTAAAACCGGTTTGGGCATGCCGTTTATCCTACAATCAATTAGGTACTTGCCACCAGGATCATGGATGGGATCATACCAGTCGAACTCACGCCTGTTTTCAGGCAGGGCTTCCATCAATGCCCTGAAATCCTCCATGAAAGTGGAACGAACCCGTTCACGCGAAAGATAGGTGATATCAGTTATCCTGAGAAGTGCTTGAATAAAACTATACAATGCGTTGCAAAAACGATCATGCAGAATGGGAATAATCAATTCACCTTCCCGGTCATGCACACTGAATACGGAAAGCGCATTTGTAATGAGTTTTTGCCTGGTGCCTCGCTGAAGATCTTTCTCATTCAGGTCATAAGTCAAGTGCATATATGTATGTCCTTCATCTGAGAGAAACCATTCCCCTTTCTCACTTTTTAATACAATAGCGAGATGGTCACCGTCCTCAAACATAAAAGGAGTAAAAACACGGTATCTTTCTATTCCTTCACTTGATATTGTAAGTTTTTCACATACCTTTTCACGAAAATCCTGTTCAATCATCTCCATATTCATGGCTTAGATCTCCTCAAAAAGTTTTCTTTGCGGATCAAATGGAACCTCAAATCCACAATTATTAATCATACATGAAACGGCCTCATGGAATTCAGAAAATTGATCCGTTGGTTCAGCGAATGCGTCCTCCCTTGCACCTAACTGCTGGTAACTCTCGGTTGCCTGATGAATGTGGAAGCCATAAAACGTATCACGCTCAATAGTATTGGTATGCTCATGACTTTTACCGTTATATCGCCGTAGCCTAAATCACTGGTTTGAATTTGGAGGTCTATAAGCCAGAATAATTGAAAAATCCAGTGGATTTAAAAGGCTTTGGCGGAAAATAAGGCGGAAATCACTGCCATCGCTACCTTTGACATCCAACTCACGTTCTTTATGGCCCCTTTTTGGACGTACTTGTATTTTTGTTCGGTAATCGGTTGGAAGCAATTTTCTCCTTTATCAGAATTGCAATATCCTTATCTGAAAAAATGGCACTCATATATCTCATTGCCTCCTATTTGACTCATTTAATAATTCTGGCTACTCAATATAGCACATATAGAGATAAGGCTGCAAAAGGTTAGGGATATCAATCTGTAAGGGATTCGACAATATCCACCGTGCGCCAATTGCCGTACTCGTCATGCTTCCCTTCCCAAATCAGTCCTGTCTTAATATGCGAAATATGGATAAAAGGCGCATGCATTGATCTGAATCAAGCAGTTTTCCATCATCTGTAATACCTGCATGGATAATATAATCTTCATCTTCAAACGCTGAAACAGTAAAGTTATATACGGCAAGATGCCCTTGTTTTCCAACAAGCGTTTCAAGAATAGAAATTCTGCTCTGAGAATTGGTATAATTAAAAGAATAATGTTAGAGCGTCACTCATATTTTCGTTCCCGTGGCTTTCTGAACCCATTCGTAGAACTTTGTCTTCAGAAGCGGGTTATCCATCCAAGACTGGTTCGGGATCCTGGATGACTTCTTCGACGGATTTGAGTCGTGGCATAGGCTTTGAACTGATGTGTCCTTGGCCCGTCGTCACCCATCGAACTTGCCGGGCCTCCTGTATGGCGCGGACGATGCTGTTTACCTGAACTGACAGGATAGCGCCTTATATCAGACCTGAAACCCCATGTAGATGTTGTATTTACGGATATTCAGTACTTTACTCAGAGTAGGTTATGGTGCAATTTCCTAGTTTTGGGCAAAGAATCTCTATTGCTTCGCCTTTGTAAAACACAATAGTATGTTTTTCTTCTGCTAAACGGACTCGTTTCTTTTTGCTCATTTTTTTCATATCCCGAATTGTATTCTCAAAGAAATCCAGTTCCTGTCCACAGTCACAGCGAAAAGATGATGGAAATAGTTCTATTGCCATTTTTCGTTTTCATCCCTTTCTTTTATTTCGAGCGCTAATGTCGTCTTAACTCACCCGCACCAGAAGCTACTGTAACTATGCGAACCTAAAGTCGCCCGGCTTCCGGTGTCAGGTTCCGAGTAAAATCATCGGTTTCATCCTGTGCATTTTTCTGGTTGGACATAAAATTCTATTTATTTTCAAGATGAATTCAGGGCTGGTAAAATTTTCAAATAATGGCTTAGGAACGTGGACGAATTAACTTCCGCAAGTAGGCGCACAGATTTAGGTCAGGTTTGTTCGATCTAAAATAACAAAAGTTGAAGGAATAGCGAGCTATTTCAAGATTTTTGTGATTTTAGATCGGGCAAAGATGGCCTGATGCTGTGATGCATAGTTGCGGAAGTTATTTCGTCCACGTTCCTTAACTTTGTGTCCACAATATCTATGGAGGATCAATGAGTCCGTTTTTAGTATGAAAAAAGTTCTTGCAAACAATTCACTGTTTTGACTTGGGCATTTTGAGAAATCATACCGAGTTTTTGAATTAATCCGGATTTATCAACTGCTCGCATTTGGTCCAATAGAATCAAACCTTTTTTTCCGTTTCTTTTTGCTGCCAGAAATGCGTCAAAGTCAGCTCCGTTCTCTTTACACGAAATTCATTGCGCTGATAAACGGTCTGATGACAAAGTAAACACCAAGCAGACCGATCATCACTCCGGCACTCTTTCGAAACCAGCCCCCTGCCCCCTGCCATGTGCTGTTTTCCATCAATTTTCTTACGATTGCCGTTGAACTGCCGGCAACCACAATCGGCAAGCAATGTCCCAGAGCAAAAAGCAGGATAAAAAGTATTCCTGCTGCGAGTTTCTGCTGGATAGTAATTATAGCGAGAATCGGCGCAATGAATCCGAATGTGCATGAACCGGAGAGCACGCCATAGGCCAGGCCCAGCACAAACGCGCCGAACGCTCCCTTGAAATTAAGGCGATAGAGTAATCCACCAGACATGGAACATTTTTCCACGCCCAGGATGCCCAGAGCCACCCAGATCAGAATGCCTCCAATTAAAATTTGCCAGTAATTGCCGACGTCGCCCAACATACGGCCCAGCAAAGCACAAACAATTCCGATCAAGGCGATGGTAATAAAAAGGCCGGTGGTAAACGCCGCCGAATATATACCGGCCTGCCTGGGATCAATAGCCCGTTCCTGCCCGCCTACATAAGCTATGATTAATGGAATTGATGCCAGGTGGCACGGGCTGAACAATACGCTGACCATCCCCCATAAAAAACATCCCACAGCCGCAAATGTTGCGCCGCCGGTGATCCATTCGTTAATAGTCAGAAAAAATGTCTCAAGCATCTGTCCCCTCTTGTTCAACTCCCATTTTCTTCAATTGATTAACGATAGCTTTTTCGCTCATAAATCCGACATGGCGATAGACCTTTTTACCCTGTTTATCAAAAAAGATTTGCGTCGGGATTGCACGTATACCGAATCTTTCTGCCTGGTCTCTGTTCTTCCAAACGTCAATAAAAATAATAGCGGCTTTACCTTTGTAATCCTTTTCTATCTTTTCCAGAATCGGGACCATCATTTTACAGGGAATACATGTTTTTGCTCCCAGATCTATCATTGTTACTATTCCCTTATTCGGTAATGCTTTAAAGTCTTCTGAAAAAACATTGTTTGTAATCACACAAAAAATTAATAGAATAGCCACGGTATACAGACAAATCTTTATTCCTGTTTTCTTCATATTTATATCCCTTCCTCAGATTTTCTGACTTTTAGTGAGCCCTTACTTCTCAATCCATGCCTTTATCTCTTTTTTTGTCGGAACCTTGCCGACACTCTTTACTTCATCGTTAATAACCACAGCCGGTGTCCCAAAAACACCATAGCCCGCAATCTTTATAAGATCGCTCACCTTCTCTACCTTTGCATCCACGCCGGTTTCAGTGACCACTGCCTTTACAATATCTTCGGTCTGTTTGCACTTTGGACATCCAGGCCCTAATATTTTTATCTCCATTTTTTCTCCTTACCTTACCCTGCAATCCAGCCATAACATATACCGGCAATTGTAGACAAAACTACAATTATCAAACAAAAAGTCAGGGTTTTTTTCAAGCCCATAACACCACCAATAACCAACATGTTCGGAAGTGATAATGCAGGTCCTGCCAGAAGAAGTGCAAGAGCAGGTCCTTTTCCCATACCGGCCCCCATCAGACTTTGAAGAATAGGAATCTCGGTTAAGGTTGCAAAATACATCAAAGCTCCTGAAACCGAAGCAAACAGATTGGCCCACAGAGAATTTCCTCCCACCAGGGTTTGAATATAATGCTCCGGAATCAGCGCTGAATGACCCGGTCTGCCCAGCATAAAACCGGCAATTAGAACACCTGCCCCGAGAAGAGGCAAAATCTGTTTCATAAATCCCCAGGTAGATTGTACCCAGTTCAATCTTTCCTCCTTAGTAAACCAGCTTTTCAGCATAATGAATAATACGGTCAGGAGAAAAGCCGTTACATACCATCTAACTGCAAATATAATGTGCCACAGCCCTGTCGAACCGGCCGCCGGCCGTGCAAAAGCTGCAAAGACGAGAATCAAAACCATTGTCAGCATGTAAAAAGCATCCTGCAAGAGTGTGCGTCCTTTATCTTCTTCATCAGGGACATAAACCTGACCCGCTGTGCGTGCTGTATCATCTTTTCTAAAGAAAAAAGCCATCAGAAGTCCGGTAACCACCGCAAAAATAACCGCACAAACTGCACGTGCCAACCCCATCTGCCACCCCAGAATTTTTGAGGTCAGCACAATAGCCAATACATTTATTGCAGGACCTGAATAGAGAAAAGCAGTGGCAGGACCAATCCCGGCACCTCTTGTATAAATGCTTGCAAAAAGAGGAAGAACGGTACAGGAACACACAGCCAGTACAGTGCCGGATATTGAAGCTACAGAATATGAAAGAATTTTTTTCGCTGTAGCGCCAAAGTATTTAAGAACCGCAGACTGGGAAACAAAAACAGCAATAGCCCCGGCAATAAAAAAGGCAGGTATCAGACAGGTCAAAACATGCTCCCTTGCATATTCCTGAAGCATCATAAAAGCTTCAAGCCCTGCCTGCCTTATTGTAGAATGGCTCCATGGCGCATAGTAACATGCAAGAAAAACCAGTATGATAAGCAATAATTTTGAACGTTCTTTCATATTATTTAGCGCCCTTTGGGTGAGCTTCTATCCACCAATTATATACTCCATATAAGCATAT
>JAJSZO010000176.1 GCA_030262795.1 Deltaproteobacteria bacterium
GTACTGGTTAAAAAGTATCCATTACTTTTAACTTTTTTTGAAAGATACGCTTTAATTCTATTAGGAAAATAAATTATGACTGGGACTCATTCTGAAAAGAAGATCGTTTGTCTGATTTTTGTCGTTTTACTGACTTTTCTGGTTTGTGGATGCGCCGCAAACAAAGATGCCTTAAAAAAAGATGCCTTTTTTGAAAAATGGAAGGTAATGGCGGAAAAGTCAAAGGGCCATTCGCCGGCAGCCAGGTCGCGAATTATTGAACCTTCTGAAGGGATAAAGAAGAAGGCAGATTCAGGGGAAGAATTGATTAAAGTCAAAAAACTTCTTCCAACAAAGAAAACAAGCCTGAAAATGCATAAAACTGATATTGCCGTTGTTCTCAAGGCTCTTGCTCGCGCTGCCGGTCAGAATATTCTGATAAACTCCAGCGTAAATGGCGATATTACACCAAATATTGTTAAGGTCCCCTGGGATCAGGCATTTCTCGGGATTCTCCGTACAAAGGGGCTTATATATACCTGGGAGGGAGAGATTTTAAGGGTTATGACCCTAAAAGATATGGAACATGACCTGAAAATACGTGAAGTAAAAAATAAACAGAAAGCCCAGCATATAGAGAACAGGATAATTAATATTGATTATGCTGATGCAAATAAACTTTGTGAAAATCTAAAAAAATTTCTAACCAAAGACAGCTCCGGTAAGGAAAGCGGATCTGTAACAGTGGATGAACATACAAACTCTTTAATTGTCCAGGCCGCAAGTAATGATATTGCCACAATAATTAAACTGGTACAAAAGCTTGACAAACCCAGCCTTCAGATAAGAATAGAGGCAAATATTGTTGAAACGAGCAAGGGCACTGCCCGTGATCTTGGGATACAATGGGGTGGAATGTACGGAAATAAATGGGGCAGTGAAAACTATTGGATTACACCTGGTGGTTCCGCAGGCAAGCGATCTACTCGTACTGACGCTGCCGGCAATGAATATGACTTTTGGGAATACGAAAGTTCGGCCTCAGGTATAGCCGAACAGGGGCATGCTGTGAATTTTCCTGCAGATATTGCTTTAAAAGGCGCATCTCTTGGGCTTATGTTTGGGAAGCTGGGTGGCAATATTCTTGATCTGCAACTGAGTGCGCTTCAGGAAGAAGGTGAACTCAACATACTTTCAAGTCCATCCATTACTACTCTTGATCATCAAACAGCATATACTGAAAATGGCGAAAAAGTACCTTATGTATCTTTATCTGAGGGAGAACAGGAGGTCAAATTTGAAGATGCAGTTCTTAAGCTGGAAATTACGCCCCATGTAATTGACGGAGAGTCATTAAAAATGGATATTCTGATTAAAAAAGATGAAGTTGATATGTCCAGGGCTGTTGACGGCAATCCTTTTATTATAAAAAAAGAGACAAAAACAACTTTGTTTGTAAAAAATGGTGAAACAATAGTTATTTCAGGGCTGACCAAAAACGTAAAAACGCAAAGTAAGTCAGGTGTTCCATGGTTAAAGGATGTTCCCGGTTTGGGCTGGCTGTTTAAGGGAGAATCTAAAGACCATTCAATGGAAGAAGTGCTTATATTCATGACGCCTCATATTCTAAAACAACATGTTGCAAAGCGATGAGAAGGTTAGAAGGTTAGAAAGCGGGAGGTTGGTAAAAGTTAGCGAAAAAAAGGTAACCTTGAACCCAGAACCCAGAACCCAGAACCCCGAGCATGGATTACTTTAAAATTTTTAATTTTACCAGAGAACCTTTCTCTAACTCGCCTGATCCGGATTTTTTTTTTCATTCCAGACAGCATGTCGGATATCTTCAGAAGCTGGAGCTTGCTATCCGCCTGCGCCGTGGTCTGAATGTGATTATCGGAGATGTTGGGACAGGCAAAACCACCCTGTGCCGTCAACTGATACGTAAATTTGCAGATGCGGATGATGTTCAGACTCATCTTTTGCTTGATCCTTATTTCAACAGCTCATTAGAATTTTTATCTACACTGACAGAGATGTTAGGGATACCGGAGCCTGAACCCGGTGCTACCGAATGGCGGTATAGAGAATTAATAAAAAAATATCTTTTTTGTCGGGTTGTAGACGAAGAAAAAACCGTTGTTTTGATCATAGATGAAGGGCAAAAGATCCCTGATTTTTGCCTGGAAATCTTGCGTGAGTTTCTTAATTATGAAATAAACGAACATAAGTTATTGCAGATAGTTGTTTTTGCTCAAAAAGAGTTTGAGCAGATAATTGAAGAACATGCAAACTTTGCCGACAGGATAAATATTCGTCTCTTTTTGGGCCCGCTTGATTTTAAGGAGACAAGGAAGATGATTCTGTTCCGCCTGGAGCGTGCAACTGAGCATGGCAAACCTCCATCCATGTTCAGCTATACGGCACTATGGGCTGTGTACCGGGCAACGGGTGGTTATCCTCGAAAAATTATAAACTTATGTCATCAGATTTTGCTGGCGTTGATTATTCAGAATCGGTACAGGGTTGGTTGGTCGATGGTTCGTTCCTGTATTGAGAGGGCATCTACCGGACGACAACAAAGAATGCGGCATAAAGCCGTGGTTGCAGGCCTGGTCGGTCTGGCGGCAATTCTAATTTTATCGCCGCTTCCTGATCAGTTAAAAGCATGGCTTTCCTGGCATGATGATTTAAAGCCGGTTTCAATCATAGGATCTTCAGAAACAAAAAAAATTCAAATTCCGGATAAAGATAAGGCGGGTATAGAACTACCTTTTTCTGTGAAAGATGGTGATGAAAACCAATCACCAAATCACCGAATCACCGAATATGAGACAGAATATAAAAATGAATCACCGAATCAACGAATCAACGAATCAACGAATCAACGAATCAACGAATACAAAACTTTCGCTAAATCATCTGATACAAATAATTTTCCCGTGTTGTTGGGAAAGATAAAAGCAAAGCACGGAGAAACTGTTCTGGAGATGATATATAAGGTGTATGGATTGCCACTCAAGTCTCATTTGCATCAAATTGTTTTGGCCATGAAGAAATTCAACCCGCAGATTGATAATCTTGATACAATATATGTTGGCAACTCAATCAATTTTCCGGCTATTCCGGCTGTGGCAAGTACTGTTCCGGAAGAAGGCTGGTGGGTAGAGGCAGTGAAATGTGAGACACTTGAAGAAACGTACAACTTCGTTAGATTATATACATATTCATCGTTTAATCTTAGGATATTTTCTTACTGGAATAAACGAGAGGACATGAACTTTGTTGTTCTTCTCAGAAACTGTTTTGCCGATGAACAATCTGCCCGAAAAGCTGTTTCTGGACTGCCGGAAGTTGTTGCGGCAGATGCGAAGATTGTTAATAAATGGGACAAAGATACTGTCTTTTTTTCCAATCTTCCTATCAACGAATTACCCAATCGAAAGGACGTGAGTTGAAGAAAAAAAAGTTATTGGGAAAGATTTTTTTAGAGGCAGGGCTTCTGAGTGAAGAACAGCTTGATCAGGCATTGGAGGCTCAGAAGAGGAGCGGGATGAAGCTTGGTCAGATATTCATCCAGCAAGGGATAATTAGTGAATTTGATCTCATAGAAGCTCTTTGCCGGCATTTCAAGCTAACAAAATACCATCCTGATGATTATTCGGTTGATACCAGCTTGAAAAACCTTATTCCATCCGAGGAAGCCCAAAAGTATCAGGTAGCTCCTTTAATAAAAAAAGGTCGTCTCCTTAAAATAGCTATCAGCAATCCATCTGACATAGAGACCCTTGATGCAATTGAAACACTTACAAACAGTGAAATAGAACCTGTAGTTTGTACTGACTGGGAATTAACCGAATTAATGGGCAGGATTTACGGCAAGCATTCTGCTCTCGGCGGGGTTATGGAAAGTATGGATGAAATACCATATAATCCTGATGAAATTACCGGCATGGAAGAGGTTGTAGAAAGTGCAAAGATAAGCTCATTACAGGATATGGCCGAACAGGTTCCTGTAGTTCGCCTGGTTAATTCGATCATCTCTCACGCTGTGCGTCAGGGAGCAAGTGATATACATATCAGCCCTGAAAAGGATTATGTCCATACCAGATTCCGGATTGACGGTACGCTTCATGAGGTTCCGTCTCCATCGAAAGCAATGCTGCTTCCGATTATTTCCAGGTTAAAAATACTCTCCAATATGGATATCTCTAAATCAAGAATTGCTCAGGATGGCAGGTTTACAATAGCGGTGTCAAATAAAGAAATAAATGTCAGGACTTCTGTTATACCAACTATTTACGGGGAAAATCTGGTGATGCGCCTTTTGGACATGAGTACTGGTTTTTATACCCTGGATCGTCTCGGTATGGGCGTGGAGAACAGAAAAAAAATTGAGGATTTAATTACCAAGCCGTATGGAATGATTCTGAGCACAGGCCCGACAGGAAGCGGTAAGAGTACCAGTCTTTATGCTCTTTTAAAAGAGATGAATAAGTCGGATGTCAATATTATTACAGTTGAAGATCCTGTTGAATACCGAATGAAAAATGTACGTCAGCTTCAGTTGAATCGCAAGGCAGGCATGACCTTTGCCGGCGGTCTCAAGGCAATACTTCGACAGGATCCGGACATTATTATGGTGGGGGAGATCCGTGACGCTGAAACTGCTCGTATTGCAGTTCGTTCTGCAATGACAGGACATATGGTTTTGAGTACCGTCCATACAAATGATGCAGCAGGCTCTATTGTTCGACTTCTTGATCTGGAAATTGAGCCTTTTCTTGTCTCGTCTGTCATGCTGGCCTCATTTGCTCAGCGTTTGATACGAACAGTTTGCTCTCAATGCAAAAAGTCATACAGGCCTTCTGATAGAGTTCTTGTTCAGTGGGGACTGGAAAAAATGGAAAATACGAACTTCCAGCGGGGCACAGGCTGTTTCAGTTGCATGAATACAGGCTTCAAAGGTCGGACAGGCATATTCGAAGTATTGGTGATGGATGATATGGTCCAGGACATGATACTACAAAAAAAATCTGCCCAGGAAATCACCAGGAGTGCCCAACAGGCAGGCACACTGAAAACAATAAAGGACGATGCCATCGCCAAGGTTGTTGCCGGAATAACAACGATTGAGGAAGCTGCATCATCAGTCAGGGTTTGATTGGATACAGTTTTAAGTTTTAGGTTAAAAAAAGAAGCAATCTCAGAGAGAGTTGGTAATCTTTAAACAAAATTGAAAAACCATATTCTGGAGTTTTCGTTCAGGCATGAACTGGATGATTGAATTAACGAATTAACGAATCGGGAGTGAAACGAGAGAATGCCGAGTTTTTCTTATCAGGCAATTAATGAAGCGGGAAAGGCTGTATCCGGTGTTATTGAGGCTGATACAGTTGATCTTGCCACCAATATTATAGTTGCCCGCGGATATATTCCATCAAAGGTAAAAGAACAGGTCAAAGGTTCTGCCGGAATATCGATATCTGCTCTCAATAAAAGACTGGTTGTTGTTAAAGCTCCTGAATTAATTATGTTTACCAGGCAGTTCCGGACCATGCTCAAGGCAGGAGTACCAATGATAAGGCTGCTGCAGGTTCTGGAAAATCAGACCGAAAAT
>JAJSZO010000177.1 GCA_030262795.1 Deltaproteobacteria bacterium
ACCTTATTTCTTCTTTCAGCAGGCAGCATGCGATCTTGTATTCAGGTGTGCCGTCGTTTTTATAGCTGAGATTTTCAGGCTGTATGAGTTTGTTCATAACGCACCCTTCAGGTATGTTAAGTCCAAAAAAGTCATTTTCATTTAGCTTGCCTGTGTTGACAAGCCTGTTATCCTTAAAGACCATGCTGTGCAAAGGGAAGTCTTCGCAGATAGGGCATCTATATACCCTTCCATTGGGAAAGATGAAATAATTTTTTGCAACCATGCCTGCGCATTCAAAAGTTTCTTCGTTATTTAAAAACACTTTTGGATATGATACAGTTATGCCGCACTTTGCGACTTTTTCAGCAACACCTGGTATTATGCTTAACCATTCGGCTCTGGAAACCTGTAATTTTTCATGATTTGTTTGGGCCGGCTTACCCCTGATGCCTATAACCTGTATGAAAAATCGCTCTATATTCAGATCATCCAGCAGCGGCACCATCATTTCAAGCTCATGCATATTGTCTCTGCTTACCGTATAGATAAGACTTGTGCTGAACCCCATGGAAACAGCTTTTCTTATGCCTTTGATGCATTTGTCATATGATCCTTCTCCTCTGATCATATTGTTTGTCTTTCTTGTTGCCCCATCAAGGCTGAAACTGAAATAGTCAACATCATCAGGCGAAACTCTTGAAAGTATGTCATTAAAAAGATATCCGTTTGTGTCAACAGTTACGGAACTGTAACCTATGTTTTTTGCTTTTTTAATGGCAAGTGAAAGATCGGGATGCATTGTAGGCTCTCCGCCGAGAAAAATGACATTGGCAATATTGCTTTTCTCGGCAAAAGCGCCAAGCCATGCCTCTATTATTGACAGGGGAAGGATGTTTTTCCCATGCTGTTCCGTGTTTATATAACAGTGACGGCACCTGAGATTACATTTTGTTAAAATGTGGAAAAACACATTCGTGGAATTTTTAGAGAAGGAAACGGTTTTTTTCATTACTTCACCCCCCACTTTAAAGGGGGAATCCTTTCGTTAAAGTCCCACTTTAAAGGCAATGGCATTGTTCCTATATATCCTTTCTATAAACTGATAGCATTTTTTTTCCGGGTTTGAAAAATTCTTGATTTTGCCTATAACTCCGGCAACTTTTATGCCGGAATAACTTTCAACCGCCTCAATATTTTCGCTTATCATATCCTGCGGTGCAGGCTTTTCTCCACCATCTATAAAAACTATTCCGCCCGGCTGTATATCCCTTTTATACAAAGCCTCAATTGTAAGAAGAGTATTGTTTATCGTTCCCAATCCTGCATGGGCGGCAACAATTGGCTTTGCCCCTGTCATCTTGACAAGATCTATCATTAATGTTTCTTCATTGACCGGCACAAGAAGCCCGCCTGCGCCCTCCATTATAACAGGAGATTGGCTTTGACTCATTTTATCCAAAGCATCCTGTATTACTCTTAACACAATAGTTTTCCCCTCATTTCGGGAAGCAAAATAAGGGGCTTTCGGCTCTCTGAAACAATATACTATTGAATCAGCAGGATCTTTGTTAGTTAACTGCTTTACATGCTTGTAAATAAACATTGCATCACTGTCTTTATCATAAGGATCGCTGCATCCTGTTTGAATGGGCTTTATATAAAAAGGGCTGCAACCATTTGCATAAAAAAATTGCATCAGCAAAAGAGATAAAACCGTTTTCCCTACTCCTGTATCAGTTCCTATAACGAAAATATTATCTGTCTTATTTTTCAATTTTTTCATATACTTCTTTTAAGGGACTGATCAGCTTTTTTACATCTTCCTCTGTATGGAGAGCTGTCATGCCGATTCTCAATATGGCTTTGTGAAGCGGCACGGTTGGATAACGCGCCGGCAATACAAAAATATCTTTTTCAAGCAATTTTCGGGATATTTCCAAAGTTCTGCCCTCATCGCCAATCTCTATGGCAAGGATATGAGCATCTCCTTTTACACAAAAACCCTCGGAAACAAGACTTTCTTTAGTAAGGCTGCTTATCTCGCGCAGATACTGCCTTTTTTTTTCGCATTGTGAGATGAAATCTAAAATGTCTATGGCTGATGCGGCATGCGCTTCAGGAAGAGCAGTTGTGTAAATTAACGGCGAAGAAAAATTGAAAAGATATTCTTTGAAGCCAACAGGCAAAAGCACAAAAGCACCAAAAAACCCAAGAGCTTTGCCAAAGGTCCCAACTCCTATATTTGTCACATCACGGGCAATACCTTTGCCATTTTCACCTGCAACGCCAAAAGCATGTGCCTCATCAACTATGCTGAAAAAGTTGAAACGTTCCTTGAGAGCTTTAAAACCCTGGACATCAAGAAAATCGCCATCCATGCTGAAAAGTGATTCCGTTAATACAGCGGGCTGGTTTTCCCTGAACTTTTCAAGCCACCGGCAAAGATGCGATATGGAGTTATGATTATATCCATGAAAATCAGCACCGCTTAAGAGCATCCCCTTAACACTGCTCGCATGAATATGTTTGTCGAAAATCAACAAATCACCTTTTTCAAAAAATGCTGAAAGAATTCCCAGATTTGCCTGATAGCCGCTGGGGAAAAACAGAGCATCCTCATAGCCAAAAAAACGGGCATATTCTTTCTCAGCTTGGTTGATCACAGAATAATTTCCTGCAACAAGGCGCGAAGATGATGAGGATGTACTGTATTTAAGAAAGTTCCTGGATACTTTCTGCCTTAACTTTTCTGAAACGCTCAGGCCAAGATAATCATTGGATGCAAAATTTAATACCTTTCTATTCCCTGTAAAAAGATATTTCTCTTCTCTTTTAGTTATTTCAACAGGCTTTCTGTATAGACCTGCGTTATGCTGGTTCAGCAATCTGTTTTTGATTCTTTCTGCAAACATGAAAAAACCTTGCGATAATGCGCCTGTAATATCTCTTTGTTAAACATGCGGTCATAATCAATAGTTGCGTATAAAAATTCACCTTCAATTTGCACCTTATTTCCCTTGACGGCCTGTAAGGCATAGCAAAAAGCGGATTTGCTCTGACTCACAAGTGTTCCTTTAAGCAGATAAATGCCATTTAAAATATGATGGGCAGGTATAGTGCATTGGTTTATTTTTAACAAAAAAGCATGGTTTTCAAATCCCGTCAGAAAACGAACATGATATGCCCCTAATTGCGCAAGAGACTCAATTCCCAGGTAAGCAGGATCGTTAAAATACGTTTTTTCACCTGCAATAGTCGCAGCTCCTGTTTCTGATATTCTGTCTAAAAGGACAAAATTTTCCAAGCCCGAATTTATTTCTATTTTAAATATCTCAGAAACCCTTTACTTGTGGAAGTTGTTTCGTCCACGTTCCTAATTTGACTAAGACTGGATCTTCTTAAATAATATTGGGGCCAGAGAGGATGTCAGGATAGCCAGTAATATGATGCTGGAATGAATATGGTTATTAATCAGATTGAGTTTGAGCCCGATGGAAGCAGCAGCAATAATCAGACTCAGGCGCGCCGAAAGGAGTATCCCGCTGGAAAAGCATTCCCTCCATGTCAACCCATTAAAACGGAAAAGGAGAGAGGGGATTATCTTGATTATCCAGGCCACCAGGAAAAGGCCGGCTGAATTTAAAAGTATCTGCCACTCCAAAAGAACTCGGAGATCAAAATTCATTCCTACATGTATAAAAAAAATAGGAATAAGAAATCCATAACCAAAGCCCATGAGTTTTTCTTCCAGCACACCGCGATAACGGAAAATTAAGGAAAAGAGCGCTCCACCCAGGAAGGCTCCCAGAATAGGTTCTATGTCCAGAAGACTTGAAAAACCAACAAAGACGAAAAGTAATGCCAGGCTTGTCCTTACTCCTGTTTCTGCCGGATCCTCCCCCTTAAATAGTCGAACAAATTTTTCCGGATACCACCAGGCCAGGCGTTTGAGAATATATAGAACTAAAGCTGCAAAGACAAATATAAGCCCGGGCTTGAGCATTTCCCAGCAAAAGCCGTGTTGATAAAAAAGAGAATAAATTGCAATACCAAATAAAGTCAGAAAATCAGCTATTATAGCAGCAAGGATGATGTTTTGGCCTATCAGCGATTTGGAAAGTCCTGTTTCCCTTAATGTAGGTATGGCCAATCCCAGAGAGGTGGTTGACAAAATAAGCGTCATATAAAAACCGAATCCCATAAGTGTGGAAAACAAATAAGCCAGAAAAACTGTGCAGAAAAAAATAAATAGAGCAAAAACCACCGGCTTTCGCCCTTGCTTTTCCAGGTACTCAAAGTCAATCTCAAAGCCTGATAAAAACATAAGCAAAAGGAACCCAAAGTGCGCCAAAAACGAAAGCCATTCGCCGGACATGATAAGACCCAGTCCACTTTTACCAATAGCTATCCCAAAAAGTATCTCTCCCACAATTGATGGAATTTTCAGGTAACGGGACAGGATCGGTACGATAAAAACAGCAAGGGAGATGATAATTAGGCTGAAAGCCTGATTGATTTCCATAGGAATCCTTAAGATGAGACCTAAGGTCTCAAGACGTTACGATCAGGATAGAGCTCTTAGCTTTATGAATAATGTGCTCACCAACATTTGGTTTGAGAATTGACATTCCTCTGGTTGAGCTGCCCATAACAATAAGATCAAAGTCTTCAGCTATGTTTGCGATCTCTTTTATCGGGTTTCCCTCAAGCAATATCTCTTTGATAGGAAAATGGTGCATCTCACCTATATGCCGTACATGACGCAGGGCAGTTTGCGCCCATTTTACAGAGTCTTTACTGGCCATAAATACCGGATCAGAAACACTGGCCGTTGCTACCCTGGCTTCGGCAATTCGGCCGATGTCAACAGCTACTTCCGCAGCCAGTTCTGCGGCTCTGGTTGCGTTAGCAGGCACCAGGATGTTCTTATAGGGGAATCGTTTTTTTCCTACCAGAAGCGGACAACTAATGCGATGCGCAAGATTAACTACTTTGCTTGTACCCATAAGTTTTTCGAGCATACCAATCTTATAAAGATTAGTAACAACACATCCAATATTTTCATGACGGGTCATTTCAACAATAGTTTCTTCCAACTCATTTTCTTTATCAATCCTTTTTATGTCAAATTCTACTCTTCCCTCTGCCAGTTGAACAATTTTTTGTATGATGGCCTCGTATTCTATAGATACTACCCCTGATGAAACAAGAAAAATGATCTTTGAGGCCTTGAAATCCTTGGTCAGGTAGATAGCCTCTTCTACAGACGTTTCTATGTCTTGTTCATCTCGCACAGGAACCAGTATATTTTTTCCGTATTCTAAAGGAAACTTAGGGATATCAAGAGTGAAGAGCTTGGAGACCGTTTTGAAAAGGCTGCTATGGCCTACTATGGTAATTAGATCATCCTTTTGGATTGTGGTATCTCCACGAGGAATAATTATTTCTCCTTTTCGATATATTGCTCCAACCAGCCAATCTTTAGGACGAATGTCCCGCATGGATTTGCCCACAGCCGGGGAATTGCGAAGCACTTTGATCTCCATTACTTCTCCTCTCCCTTCTCCTACGCTGTTTAACAACATCAC